>CBFDDG010000006.1:0-28175 GCA_965603505.1 uncultured Phycisphaerae bacterium
TATGCGGCTGTAACTCAATGGTAGAGTGCTACCTTCCCAAGGTAGATGTTGTGGGTCCGAATCCCATCAGCCGCTGTTCTCGGGGTGACGACTGTGTCCCCGTGACTTTCTCGAGTTCAGTCGACCCGAACCTACGGTAAAAAGCCTAGCCGAACCGAAGCTTGGTGAATCACAAGGTTATGCTCCATCTCTGACCCAGACCAACATCAGCGACTCCACTCCATCTCCGCGAAGAGTTACGCCTGAGGTGGGCTAGGAATACCGTGGCTTTCCGCCGATTGCCCGGTGCTGTCGCTCATTTTCAGTCTCGCTTGAGCCAAGCCTGAATTCCGGAAAGACCTTCGGGCGGCGGCTGATATGAACGTATCTGCGCCCTCGGCCAGAGTTGGGCTGCGGCCGTCTCCCGAGAGCACACATCGACAATAACAACCTCGCGCACGTTCTGCCCAGCATGAGCGAGATGCAAGAGCACCGCTTCATTATACTCATTGAACCCGAACCCGAAGACAAGTAGCCGCGATGCCCGACCGAGGATCCGCGAGGAGAGAACCCACTGTTCCCGTAGTTCTGCTGGTGGCCGCTTCTCCGGAGTTGGCGCGACGATCAGAGTCCTGCCACTGAGTCCTCGCCGACCGTCTGTGCACTTGCCCTCCGCATCCCACGAAATGCTCCCATGAAGCTTTGCGAGGGGAAGTTGACCTGTCAGTCTGGCAGGATTCCGCCACTGCGAAACGGGATATGGACCGTGTCCTTGCAGAACCTCGTCGTTGGCACCGTAGTTGAAGCCCCCGGAACCGAGGGCGTACTCCACAAGCAGATCGTAGTTGAGAGTTATGATACCTGCTAATTGGCGACCACATTGCACGATGAACTCAGCGGCGGTTCGCACCCCAGGTCGGTCCCACTTCCTGTTCTCATCAACCATGAGAACATGTCGTCTGAAGCGTCCTGCGTGCCATTCCTGCCAGATGTACGGTTCGGATATGCGTCTCGCAACGTACCACAACACATCCTTCCTGCTACGAACGTTCTCGCATGACAGCACGGCTGCAATGAATTGCTCTGCGAGTGCGTCCGGCTTCATTGCATCCCATTGGAACTTCGCCTTCCTGACTCGCTCAAGCCTGCATTTCTCCCGAATCCCGAAAGGCTCTATGGCAAAATCGAACAGTTCAGTCGCCAATGGGAGGTTCGCAGCCCATTTCGAGAATCCCGCTCCCAGCAACAGGGCAATCACGTCCGTCTGCTCTCATTTTGCGTCATTTCTTCGTGCCTTTGTGCCTCCGTGTGAGTCCCACATCAGCCGGCCACGCGGGTCAGTCTGTAGACCCGCCCGAGTTTGGCGGCCGCCTCCAGATCGCCTTGTCTCAGGGCCTCTCGAACATCGTCGAGCTTGTAGGCATCCTCCAGGGACAGATAGGGTGACCATCCTTCGTCGGCATAGACTAACTCCACATCGACTTGCGCCACGTAGTCTCCCTCGTGCACGATCTTCGTGTAACGTCTTTTGCTCATTCCTTTCTCCTTGTGAAACCCGGCCCCCACCGCTGCGGGTCCGGCCTGTATGCGGTCACGAGGACCGCCGGAGATGTCTTGTCTTTCGGGATGCCCCAGAGGACGTGTATCGGTTCGCCTCTTCGATCCTTCTGGAGGACGAGGACACACGGTCCTTTCGGGTAGTCCAGGTAATCCTCAACTACGACCGCATCAGTTGCTGATCCTATCGCGTCTCTCGCGTGGAGACCGTCTGCGGCCATCTCATCGTAGCCATGATCCGATATCCTGACATCACCCCGTTGAGTCAGGCGAACGATTTGGCGGAACGTCTCACTCATAATATCGCCGCTTCATCTCTCCTCGGATCATGTGTTCTTGGCAGTTCCGACATCCAGTTCTTCATCAACCGCTATAAGTATCATAGTCCGGCACGTCGGACATGTCAACAGAACCGTGCAATCTCATTCAGACGCCGGGCTTGATTACTTCCTCGCGCTTGACCTCGTAGGTCTTGCCGCGCCAGGCAAGGGTGCTTGGGCCGAAGGCGTGGAAGATGCGGATGCTTGACGATTCCTTCAGGGTCTTGTTGTCCGTCGGGCGCAGGGTGAATAGCGCTCCATTGCCATAATCCTGGCCGTTCCAGTGGCGGGAGTGGAATGCTATGAAATGCGGGCTTTCCACGATGAAGCCCCACGGCGGCAGTAGGGTGCGGCCACCGGTTTCTGAATCCACCTCGGCCGGCGTCTGGCCAAGGTTGACGGTGACTGTCGTGGCCTGCTCGCCTTGGCCGTATGTGGCCCGTCTGACGTTGCCGTCGTCGCTGAGGTACTCGAAGCTGTTGAGCCGGTCGTGGGCTGTTACGTGATGCAGTGGGCCGAGCACTTCGTGGGTGTTCTTGAGAAAGACGTCGAGCGGGTGAAGTCCATCGGCCCAGCCGTTGTCGCTACGGGTGTAGCACGCCTTGGGGTCCGTCGCATCGGGCTTATTGCCCCGCGGCGACCGCCAATAGAGATGATCGGGGAAGGAATGATAGTGCAGCGGCCTGGCGCAGAGGACGTGATGGGCGACATATTCCGCCGCTTCCTCGGCCCGGTAGCCGTACTTGCCGTAGCAGACCTGGCAATCGTGGTAGACCATCTCGAAGAACGGGATCGTCTTCGCGTCCAGGTCTTCCGGCTTGAGCTGGTGGTAGTAGCGGCCACTGACGCCGACGAGGCCCTCGAAGAAATCGCTGTGGGGCAAGGCCCATTCGCGCCCGCACTCGCTGCCGAAGATGCCGAAGGTGTTTCGGGCGTAGTCGCTGAGCTGAATCTTCCATGCAATGTCGTCGTTGCGGCCGATGGGATGGTTCGGGTCGTGACATTCTCGCGGGCCGACGGCGTAGGTGGTGTCGATGAAATAGCTCCACGGCTTGAAGAGATCGCGAATGGCGCCGAGGTTTTGCACCCGCTGGGCAAGCTCCAGTTGTTTCGGCGCGCAGACCATATATGCGCGTCCTCCGAGCCAGCGTCCGCCGGTGATCAGCGAGCCGTCCGGGCGCTTCTCGATGTAACTTGGGTCCCAGCTCTTCGCGTCTCGGTACATGTCCTGAACGTTGTCGTGCAGGCAGGCCATGTAGCCCAGCTTCTGGACGCGCTCGACGGCGTCCGCCAAGGCCTCGTTGCCACCGCACTCGCGATTGGCCGGCAGGTTGTCCGGGTGCCGAACGTCGTACCCCCCTTCCATCCAGCCGCCCATCATGAAGAAACACCGCTCGATTCCCACGTCTCGGCGCAGATGCTCCGCGATGCGGGCGGCCTCGTCGAATGTCCAGCGGACGTTGACGGACTCTTCGGCCGTGCTCTCTTCGTTCATTCGACGCGCCAGACACGTCCAGAGCTTCGCATTCGAGGCGCCGAGCATGAGTTCCAGGTGCGGGTCACGCCGAATCTTCTTCTGCAACGTCACGGCAAGCCCCCGCCCCTCGGCATACGCACGGTACGCGCGGGCAATCGTATCCCAATCGCCCTTGCCCAGCGGCATCAGCCGCAGCGATTTCGCAGGGCCGCGAAGCTCGAACGTCGCCGTGAGTTTATGTCCATCCGACATGGCCCTCTCGATCTCCGGGAAAACGTACGCATCCTCCCACGTCGCGAACAGGGCCGAGTCCTGCTTCACAAAGCCGAGCATGTTCATGTGGCAGCCTTCATATTCAGACGTGCCGAATACCCGCTTGAAGGCTTTATCGCTCTCAACCGGAACGAGCAGCCCTTCCCGGCAGGGAACGATGATGTAGCCGTACTCCGCCCGCGTGATCGCCAGCGCATCGGAGAGGGCCCGGATCGTCTCGTCGCCGGCCTTCTCGTAGCATAGTTCCAGCGCTCGTCCATCATTGCCGAGCGAGAAGACCACCGCCGCACCGTTCTCGCCGACCAGGCGGACGGACTGGCCGGGTCGTTTCTCCAACCGAACCGAGCGGCCCTGCAATCCGGAACCTTCCGCTCCTTCGGACGGCCATCGTATGCCCGAGCGTTTGTCCAGCAGCGTCCATTGGGCCGTCTCGTCATCAATTTCGACGACAAGATAGTTGCTCTCCAGCCGGAAAGTCCCGGCCCGGCCGCCGGCCGCCGCCAGCAAAACCACCGACCCCACGAGTAAAAATCTGCCCTGAATCGTCCGGACGAGGCTTCTGTACGTCATGGAAGGCACCTCCAACAAGAGATTATGATTCGCACAACAAGGTAGCGAGCGAGCCGCACAAAGGCAAGCATGTTGTGGTGCATCGGCCACCAGGGCACGAGCGGCGCAATCGAGGAAAAGATTTCAACGAAAATCAGTGAACTGTCTCTTGCCTGCCGGCCTAAAGTATTAGTGCGCGGACGTGGTCTGCGTGTGTGGCCATCGACAGTCCCAGGGAGGGCACCATACCATGACGCACAGGGGTTTAGCTTGCCTGCTTGTCGGCGTCTGTATCCTTGGACCGGTTAACGTCGTCCGGTGCCCCCGCGCATGCGGGTCCCCCGCGACCGACAGCGAATCGGCCAGGGCCGGACACGTCCTGAATCGGATCGCCTACGGTCCCTCTCCGACATCGCTGGCCCATGTCGCACAGATCGGCGTCGAGCGGTACATCGAAGAGCAGCTCCATCCGGCGGGCATTGACGAATCCGCCAATGTCCGGCTGCGGGAACGAGAGGATGCCCTTTTCACGGAAGAAGTCCCGGTTCGGGAGATACCTCTCATCGCGGCCGGTGTGTTGTGGCGCTATCACAAGGGAACGACCGAGCCGGCCCCTGGATGGAGCCAAGTCTCTTTCGATGACACCGATTGGCTCGAGGGCCCTACCGGGATCGGCTATGGAGATGGCGACGACGAGACCGTCCTGGAGGATATGCGGCGTCTCGAGGATGATCCGGCGACCGAGGAAGATGAGGGCCGGCCGGGTTACGCGTCCGTCTTTCTCCGCCGTACGTTCCGACTGACCGACGAGTTGCCCAGCGCTATCGACAAGCTCATCCTTCGTATCGATTACGATGACGGCTTCAAGGCGTACCTGAACGGAACCGAGATAGCGCGAGTCAACCTGCCGGCAGGCGATGTGCCGCACGATCGGACCGCCGGCGGGAGCCATGAGGCCGGAGCGCCGGAGGAGTTCGACATCAGCCAGCACAAAGACCTGCTTCGTCTCGGTGACAACATCCTCGCCATTCAGGTCCACAACCAAAGTCTGAGCAGCGGTGACCTGAGCATGATCCCCGAATTGCTGAGTCAGGAGGTCCTCCCGGGCCCCACCCGCCGTGTGGTCCGTGGAATCAGCGAACTGCAGCAGCTCATGCACATCCGCGGCGTCTACTCACAACGACAGCTCCAGACGGTCCTGGCGGAGTTTTGGGAGAACCATTTCACGACCGATTACGACAAGCTGGTGAATCATCTCGACCATCTCGAAAATTCCGATGCCACCGATGCCATGTCCACGGCACAGGCGAGGGCCGAGGCAGCGCAGTTGGAATACGAGGAATACCAGTTCTTCTTTGAACACGCGCTGGGCGATTTTGGAGACCTGCTTCTTTACAGCGCGACAAGCCCGAGCATGTTGGTCTATCTGGACAACGTGTTGAATGTGAAAGGCCAGGCGAATGAGAACTATGCCCGGGAGATTCTCGAGCTGCACACGTTCGGGGTGGACAATCGCTATACACAAGCCGACATCGAGCAGCTCGCCAAATGCTTCACCGGCTGGTCACTCTGCAAGGTTCGGCGGGAGGAGGCTCCGGTCTTTCCCGCCTCCGCTCTAAGCCCACCGGAGCAGTGCGGCGTCCTGTTCGAGGAAACCGTCACCCTCGACCGGGGTCCGGGCTGGCGGTACTTCAAGGGAACGACGGAGCCCTCGCCGGGGATCGACGGCGGCTCGACCACGGCCTGGACGGAGCCCGGCTTTGACGATGCCGTCTGGCTCGACGGCGAAACCGGCATCGGTTACGGTGACGACGACGATGCAACGGTGCTGCCCGATATGAGAGGCAACTACCTGTCCGTATACTTGCGACGGCGCTTCACTGTGGAGGACCCATCACAACTGAGCACTTTCATCCTTGAAGTCGCCTATGATGACGGCTTCGTTGCCTATCTGAATGGTGTGGAGGTCGCCCGCAGCGCAACGATGGAGAACGTCGGCAGTCCGCCCGCCCACGATCGAAGCACGGCCGGCAGCCATGAGGTCACGAGAGGAGCCGAGCGTTTCGATCTAAGGCGTTTCATGGCGATGCTCGTGCCGGGAGAGAATGTGCTTGCGATTCAGGTCCACAATGCGAGCCTTGACAGTTCGGACCTGTCGATGCTCCCGAAACTGATTGACCGGGCGCTCCTGCCGGGCAGCATCGAGAACGGCGACAGGAACGCCGTCTGGACCTTTCGCTTTCGCGCCGACCAGCACGACACGGACGAGAAAGTGCTTTTCAGGGATACGCCCCACGAGCGGGTCATCCCCGCCGGGCGAGAGGGACAGAACGGCCTGCTCGATGCCATGGACGTCGTTCAGAGCATGGTCAGTCACCCCTCCACGGCCGAGTTCATCTGTATCAAGCTCATCCAGAAATTCGCCTCCGACGAGAGCACTCTTGCCAAGTACAAGGCCGGGGCCGCACCTGCGGAGCTTGTGGCCCTGCTTGAGGAGGCGGTTGCCGCGTGGAACTCCACCGAGCCGGCAGGCAACATCGCCACCGTCATGCGAGCCATTCTCGACCCGGTGAACGAGTCAAATGCGTTCTGGGCCGACATCGCCTATCGAAGCAAGGTGAAGACAGCCATCGAGTACATCAACAGCAGCCTGCGCGTCCTCGAGGCCGACGCCGCCGGCGCGCCGCTTGCCGGCTTGAATGACGACATGGGCATGGAACTGTTCATTCGAGATGCCCCCGATGGGTATTCGGAACTGGGAGCCGACTGGGTCGACACCACCTCCATGCTGGCACGAATCGAGTTTGTGAACGAGCTGGCCGAGAACCGGAACACGGCCTACCGTTGGGATGCGGCCACGTTCGTCGACGGCGCAGGCCTGCGCACACCAGAGGACGTCGTGGATTTCTTCGACGAGATCTTTTTCCAGAGCACATTGTCCGACGAGAACAGGGCCCTTCTCCTGGCGTACGTGACGACCGGTGAGGACGGGGAGCCCCTGCCGCTTGACCCGGCGGACGAGGAGAACTTCGATGGCAGGGTCCGCGAGCTTGTCGGTCTGATGCTCAGTCTGCCTCAGTGGCATTACCAGTAGGACGCATGAGGAGCCAGAGACGATGTTGAGACGACGTGACTTCTTGAGGGCGGGCGGACTGGCCGCCATGGGATGCGGCCTGAACCTCCTCAGCCCTGTCGTGCTGACGCGGCGACTGTTGGCGAACTCTCCCGATGAAGCCAGGCTGGTGTTCATCTTTCAGCGCGGCGGCAATGACGGTGTGAACACGGTCGTCCCCTCCGGTGATCCGGAATATAACACGACCAGTCGCCCGACCTTGTTTATCCCGCGTGCCGAAACGATTGACCTGGGGAACGACTTCGCCGGCTTGCACCCGCGCATGGCCGCCATGATGGAGATCTACAATCATCCGGACCTCAACGGAGCAAGCGGCCCGGGTAATCTCGCCGTTATTCACCGCGTCGGTTATGCGGGCCAGTCGCAGTCCCACTTCGACAGCCAGCAGTACTGGGAGACGGGACGGCCCGGCGACTCTGTGTTCGACGAGGGTATGCTCTACCGACAGGTGGCCCTGACGATGCATCCGACGGAGAACCGCCTGACCGCCGCGGCGATCTCCGGCTCGCAAATGACCGCCCTCAAAGGCCCGCTGCCCATTCCGACAATCAACGACCCTGCGGGCTTCACATTCTCCGGCCGCCCTTCCAAGGTCCGTAAGTTCCTCGGGCAGTTTCCCGGCGCGCCCGCCGGGCCTGACGGCAAAGGATTCATCGGCGCCTACGCCGGGCCCATCGACTTTCCCGGCAAACCTTATCGCGAGCTGGTCTATGGCACCGGCCTGGCCCTGGCGGATGCCATCAACATCGTCCAGGAGGCCGTCGCCCAGGGACCCTACGTGCCGTCCGGAACCGCAATCTATCCGGAGGGGAGCTTCGGGGAAAAACTTATGCACGTTGCGATGCTGCTGAAGAGGACTCCAGTGCGGGTCCTCGGCCTGAACTTCGGGGGCTGGGACACCCACACCAACCAGGGGCAGATCAATGGGTATCACGGCGACCGGCTGGCTCAGGTTGCGCAGGGCTTTCAGGCCCTCTATCGGGACCTGCAGAATCAGTGGGACAACCTGCTCATCGTCACGATGACGGAGTTCGGCCGGACGTCGCGAGAGAACGGAAGCCGGGGCACGGATCACGGCCACGCCTGCGTGATGTTCGTTGCCGGCGGTCGCGTCCGAGGCGGCGTCTACAACTGCGATGCCGCCACGTGGGTGCCGGGAGACCTTTTCAGCGTGCGAGACCGGCACGTGCAACGCCGAACCGATTTCCGCGCCGTCTTCGGCGAAATCCTTACACGACATTTCGGCGACAGCGACGTGACGCTCGAAGCCGTGATCCCGGGATATACAGAGGCGGCGCTGGCCAACCCGGGCGATTTTGCGTTCCTCAACTTCCTGGCGTAAGTTTCGAGGCGAGGTTCAGGCCGGCGTCGTCTGACTCGAACGCGTGGAGCTTGTCGAGGTTCACGTATAGGCGGACCTCTTGGCTCACCATCAACCCGCTGTGTGGCGGGCCGGAGATGATGCAATGCTCTCCTGAGGCGAGCCGAACGTGTACGTCGGTCCGAGAGCCCAGCGGTTCGATCAGGTCCACCCGGCCGGCAAGCACGTTGCCCTTCTGCCCCGGCAGCGGGTCCAACGAAAGGTCGTGCGGGCGGATTCCGATGGTGATTTTGTCGTCGGCGCGATCCGCCGCAAGAGGTCGCAGAAACGGGGGGAGGCTGATGCACTCGCCGACAAACTCCACAGAACCGGCTCCAGCCTTGAGCCGGAGGAGCCCCGTCAGGAAATTCATCGGGGGTACGCCGAAGAAGCCGGCTACGAATTTGTTGACCGGCCGGTCATAGATGTCCGTGGGGCAGCCCACCTGCTGCGTCCGTCCGTCCCGCAGGACGCAGATGCGGTCGCCGAGGGCCATGGCTTCGGACTGGTCGTGTGTGACGTACAGCATGGTCGCGTCGAGCCTTTGATGCAGGGCCTTGATCTCGGATCGCATCGCGAGGCGAAGGCCGGCGTCCAGGCTGCTTAATGGCTCATCGAAGAGAAACACGGCCGGCTCGCGCACAATCGCCCGGCCCAGAGCTGCACGCTGGCGCTGGCCGCCTGAAATCGCTGCCGGCTTTCGATCCATCAAGCCCTCTATGCCTAACATTCCGGCAGCGGAACGAATCCGCCGCGTCACCTCTTCCTCCGGCTGGCCGTGCCTGCGCAGGGCGAAGGCCAGATTGTCGGAGAGGTTCATGTGAGGATACAGGGCGGCATCCTCGAAGACCATGGCGATGTTACGCTCTTTGGGAGAGACATCGTTGACGAGTTTGTCTGCGAGGCGGATTTCGCCCGAGGTCGGGGTCTCCAAGCCAGCGATGAGTCGCAGGATCGTTGTCTTGCCGCACCCGCTCGGTCCGACAATCACCATGAGCTCGCCGTCGCGAACATCCAGGGAGAGATCGGCGACCGCCGTGGCGCGCCGGCCGAATACCTTCGTGATGTTCTGCAGTGAGACAGATGCCATAGCTCTCGGTTTGAGACGTCAGAAGGGATTGCGCCGCAGCCGCGAGCCCGCCCGTCCGACGAAGACAAGCCCAACGGTCACATAGATGATAAAGTTAAGGACGATCCAGCCTGTCGCATCGGCCACACCACTCAGTCCGCCCTGCATCCACTCGTAGTCGTTCAGGCCTTCGTGATGGGCGGTCGCGGTCGCAATGACAGCCGCATGAACGAACGGGTTCGTATCCATGTACAGGCTCAGAAAATCCCCGTCGCCTCGGGTCATAACCAGCACAATGCCCAGCAGAATCGGGAAGATCGCCCAGAGGCCCGCCGCCAGGGCCATGTTAGCGATGACCGCCGTCGTCGTGTGCTTGAAGCGAGTGCTGAAGTACAGACCCGTGCTGGTGAGAAAGATCACCGTCCAGGCCACAAGGATTCCCATCTGCATCAGAGCGACCGGGTGGATCTCGCCGGCCAGCGTGAATATGACGAGATGGCCGAACAACAGCAGCCACACCGGCAGACATCGGCGCAGAACGCCCAGGAACTTGCCGTAGATGATCTGCCAGTCACCAACGGTTGTCGTCAACAGGAGCGGCCACGTCATAGACTCCTTCTCGGACGTAATGCACGTTGCGGGCAGAACCACGGTGAACAGCATCCCGAGGCCGACAAAGATGACGATGTAGGTAGCGTGCGTCCCATTATCATCGAGCAGGTCTTCGCCGGCGCAGAGCGCATAGGTCAGGAAGAGCAATACGAGGGTCGCAGCGATCCCGACGATGGCCATGGCTTTGCGCCGTCCCAGCAGCGGCGCCCTGCGTTCCTTCCACAGCAGTGGAGAGCCCCTGACTCGCCGCACACTGCATTCCGACGGATTCTCGTGTGATTCCTCGGCGGACCTGCCCGACCACAGTCCCGTCTGGCCCATGGCCTGTCGCAGTGCGGCCCGCCGGACCAGGATGACCGCCGCCAACACCAGCAACGCCGAGGCGCCGAGCATGATCCCGCAGTGGATGGGCCAGTGTGTCGTAAATGGCGGCGTGGCCGAGAACAACGTTGCTGTTCCCACGGTCATGATGACGTATGGGTTCACATAGGAGAGCGTGCCAAAGAACGTGTCCTGCGAGAGTTCATCCACAAGGTAGTGGACCACAAATGCGGCGATGAGAGGGAACAAGGCGAATAGCAGTCCCAGTACTAAAACAGTCGCGATAATCACCACGTAAGCGCGGCGCGTGAAGATCGAGAAGAACAGGCTGAGAGCCCCGACAAAGATCACCGTCGTCAACGTCACGCACAGGGCGGACACCAGGTATCCCCAGGGAACGCCGCCGAAGACGCGCACGATCGCCAGCAACGGCAGCGTGATCCCCAGCAGCAACACGAGCTGGAGCAATTTGCTGAGCAGCTTGCCCAGGACAATCTGAAAGCTGCCGATGGGCGTGGTCATGAGCACCCCGAGGGTACGATGGTAAATCTCGTCGCTGATGGACGTGCTGAGCATGACGATGGCGATGGCCTGCGTCGCGATGAACTGAAACCATACGACTACAGTCATGATGGCCATCCCGGCCTCCGCCATCCGCGCGCTTTGATAGAGCGCCGAGGTGCCCTGCGAAACGGTCCCCTGCCAGATCATAGCCAGCAGAAACGTGAAGAGACCCACGTAGACGAAACGCAGCACGTAGTTCCGCCGGCGTCGGCTGGAGACCCGCAGCTCCTTGTCAAAAATCGGTCCCGTCAGCCGGGCGGGGCCGAGGATCCGCAAGATCCAACTGAGTATGATATGATTCATCCAACTCCTTTGTCACGCGTGCAGTTCGCCTGCACCGTCGGTGAGTATAGGGCCCCAAGCGGTCGTCTGCAAGGATGGGGCATGGCCACCTGCGGGTGTCGCAAGCCCGTCGACCGTTCGAGTTCCGCAGATCACAGAATATTCCTCCGAAGGTGACATTTCGCGCGCCAGAGAAAGAGCAGTCCGACGAAGACGTACACAGCGGCCACCGCCATCAGCATACTCGTCAGTCCGACGACGCCAATCGCGTCCCGCCCCGAATGGAACAGGATATGTTCGGCGCCGTAGGCAAGTGAGCCCCACGGTCGGCGAGCGTTGTCCGCACCGGCGGCGCCGGCCACGATGACCTCGGCCTGGATCGCCGGATGGGCCCACAGCGCTCGCAGAAGTCCACTGCCACGATGGCTCAGGGCCGCCAGCAATCCAATGGCCATCGGGCCAATCGCCCAAAGACCGAGAGCCAGGGCGAAACTCGCCACCACCGAGGAGGTGGTCCGCGCAAAACGCGTGCTGAAATACAGACCCGCTCCCGTGAGGAAACACGTCAGCCAGGCAACCACGATGGCCAGATGAAGGATGGCCACGGGATGAATGTAGCCAATCAGCGAGAAGAAGAGCAGGTGCCCGGCCAGCAGGCCCCAGATCGGCAGACATCGTCGAAATACGCTGACCCCCTTGCCGAGCAGAATCTGCCAATCGTTCAGCGGCGTCGTCAGGAGCAACAGCAGAGACTGCGACTCTCGCTCCGTCGTCACTCGTGTCGCGGCGAAAACGACGTTGATGACGATCCCCAGGAAAAGAAAGAGCATGGCGTAACAGACGTGGACGAAATCCTCGTCAAGGATTCTTCCATGCGCCGCCGACCAGTACGTCAACAGAAGCACCAGGACGGTTATCCCGAGACCGATGTAGCTGTTACGGTTGTCGATGCCGTAGATGAAGGGCGCCCGCAGTTCCCTCCAGACCACCGGCGGCCCGTGAACCCGTTTGAGGGCGTTGTCACGGCTCGGCTGGACGTCCGCCGACGGCGACGTCGATCTCTTGTGCCGCATTCTTCTCGTTCGTGACGACACTTCAAGCTGGCCCGTGGCTTGTCGCAGCGCCGTATTTCGCACGACGGCGGTTGCCCGAATAAGGACGAGGAGCGACAGAGCGAGCATGATGCCCGACTGGAGCAGCCAGGAATACGGCACGCCGACGCGCACGGGCGACAGCATCTGTTGCGTCATCTGCGATATCCCGAAGAACGGGTTGATATTGACAAGGATCGCAACGGCGACGGCGAAGATGCGGGATTGCGGATCGATGACGATTCCGAGTTTCGGCAGGACAAAATGCCACAGCGCCGCGAGCAGCGGCGGCAGAATGAAGTAAAAGCAGCCGAGCACAAAGACCGTCCGGATGATCACCCCGTACGCATGGCGGTTCGAGATGGACAGCAACAGACTCAGGGAACCCGCGAAGACGGCGGCTGTCAGTGTGACGCAGAGGCTCGACAAGAGATAGTCCCACGAGACACCGCCGGAGACGCGTACGATCGCCAGCATCGGCAGACTGATGGCCAGCAGCAGGATCAACTGCAGGAGGCGACTGAGGACCTTGCCCATAACGATCTGGAAGCTGTTGATGGGTGTGGTCATCAGCAGGCCGAGCGTGCGATGGTAGATCTCATCGCTGATGGCGGTGCTGAGCATGATCACGGCCAGGATTTGTGCGACGATGAACTGAAAGAGCACAGTGGTCGTGACGATCCGCTTGCCCGCCACCGCCATGCGCGATTGCTCGAGGGCGGTGTTGCCCCGCGACTCCACGACGCTGAGCCAAACGATCGCGATGAACACGGTCAGCAGCAGGATGTAGAGGACGCGCAGGCTGTAGTTCCTCCGTCGGCGGCTGGAGACGCGCAGCTCCTTCTCAAAGATCGGCCCGGTCACCCACGCCGGATTCAGAATGGTTCGCACTGTCTTTCCTATGAGGCCTATCATTCCTTATCTCCGCAGGGATCACACAGTGTTCCGTCTGAATGTGCGCATGGCCCGCCAGAAGAATCCAAGCGATATGAGCATGTACACAAGCATGGAGAAGAGCATCAGCACGGTCATGCCGGAAGCTTGGATGGAGTCGTCAAACAACTTGATCTGTCCCCCCCCGCCGTCGAGTGTGGTGGCGATCATCGCGAGAGCCTGGCCGAAGGGAACGGAGATCAGAGTAAGGGACATGCCGCCGCTCCAGCCGTGGCTAAACCCGCGTGCCGCCGTATACACCAAGAGTGGTAGAGCCGCCCAGAGACTTCCCGCCAGCACGAGATTGGCCGTGACCGCTTCCGTCGCTCTCCTGTAGCGTAATCCGAAATAGAAGCCGGTCGCCGAGAGGAACAGCACGACCGAGACAATCACGATCATTACCTGAACAACGGCGAGAGGACGGAAACACTGTGCGTACGTGAAGGCGGCGATATACGCGAAGAGCGCCAGCCAGATGAGCCCACAGCGGCGGAGTACGCCGACGAACTTGCCGGCCAGGATATCCCGGCTCGTCAGAGGGGTCAGCAGCAGCAGCGGCCAGGCTTGTGATTCCCTCTCCATGCCGATCACCGTTGCGGAGGCGGTTATGGTGAAGTGGATTCCGAGCGCGAGAAACACCCAGAGGTAGAGTACGTGTGCCAGCTCATAGCTCACTTGCGTCGTGATCGCGGGAAACGAATAGGCGATGAGGATGAGAAGGACTTCAATTCCGACAACCATCCCAATAACGAGCCTCTCGCGGCGCGTCAGGGCGCGCGTCAGTTCTTTCCAGATCATCGGTGGACCGGTCACGCGCCGGATGCTCCGTGAGCGCTTGCCCGGAATCGTATCGATCTCGACGTCACGACGGCGGCGGAATCGCAGAACGTCGAACCGCGCCGGCTCGCCCATAGCATGCCGCAGCGACACGCAGCGCACCAGCCATACGGACAACCTGAGGAAAAGGAACGAGGCGCCCACCAGTAGCATACAACAGACCACCAGCACCGGGACCGAGACCGCCGCTGCTCTGCCCGGCGACATCATGTAATCCGTGAGGCGATCCAGCAGGATATAGGGATTCAGGCACAAAGCCGCCGAAACTTCCTCCAATCTCGGAAGTGGAATCTTCATCGCGAGTGCCACGATGGCCGGCACGAGGAACAACAGGAATGGTGCGCCCAACGTGGAGGCGATCACAACGAGATAGGCGCGCCGGCATAGCGCCGAGAAGAACAGGCTGACCGAACCCACGAAGGCGGTCACGGCCAAGGTCAGACACAGGCTCAGGATCAGATACCCCCACGGGATCCCGCCAAGCACGCGGACAATGGCCAGCAGCGGAAGGCTCGCCATCACGAGCACAACGATCTGGAATAGCCGGCTGAAGAACTTGCTTGCCACGAGCTGACGACTGCTCAGCGGTGTCGTCATGAGCACCGCCAGCGTCCGGCCGTAGACCTCCTCGCCGATCGCGGTGCTCATGATGATGACGGCCACGACCTGGGCGCCGTAGAACTGGAACCAGACGATCCCCTGGGTGATGACTTTGGCCGCCGTTTCCATCTGCGCGCGAGACATCGCTGCGGAGCGCTGGAGTTCCACGGCGGGGACCCACACGATGGTGATGTAGATCATCAGGACGAGCACGTACGCCGACCGCAGCGCATAGCTTTGCCTGCGCCGGCTGGCGACTCGCAGGTCCTTGTCAAACAGAGGCCCTGCGTGCCGGAAGAGACCTGTCGGCAGAGAAAGCAACCTCATCGTCGTCGCGAATCCCAAGGATCGCTCCTCTCAAAAGATGTCACGTCGCACGCGGCCGATGGCGGCCCCAAGACACAACAGCCCGATGCCCATCTGGACGGTCGTGGGGATACACAGTACGATCAGCGCAAAGAACAGCCCTGCCAGCGAGCCTTGGCCCGGCGGCCGGAAAACAGCCGCCCGAAACATCACCGGAGCGAGGCCGCCGCAACAGAGGAATTTTGATCCGAGGAACACCAGAAACGTCGCCGCCACGGCCGTCGCGGTCTTTCGCAATCTGGCGCTGAGATACAGACCGACTCCAAGCAGAAAGACCGTGGTTCCGATCAGGCCAACAGCCCCGATGACAACAGAAAACAGGTAACCCTGAACTGCGCCGCCAGACGCAGGTGCTATCACGATCCCAAGCGCATAAAGGACAGGCAAGGGCGCAAGGAGCGGCAGGTTCCTACGGAACAAACCCATCGCTTTGCCCTTGATGATCTGGCGATTCTCAAGCGGGGTCGTCAGGAGAATAGGCCACGTCCGAGCTTCTCGCTCGCTCGTTACGGCGGCGCCGGCCGAGGCGGCCAGATGCACGACAAAGAGGACATACAGGGCGTACCCGAGGATGTACGCGCCGGCCGCTGCACCGGCGCCCAGCAACAACGGCACCAAGATGACACCGGCAGCAACGATGGCGAGCGACGCGTATATCAACAGGCTGCGTCGCCGGCGCGAGAACAGGGGCTTGCGCAGCTCCTTCCACACGATCGGAGAGCCTTTGACGGGTCGGATTGCTCCGGAGTGCATCGCGGCGGCAGGAGCGAACTGGGCGGTCAGACCAGACCTGAGCCTGCGGACGCGCCACAGCGAAAGCAGAAGCGCGACCCCCGCAACCGCGAGCAGAGGCACGCACTGCAGGAACCAGGAGAAGGAAGGTCCCGGGTTCGGTCGAGCTGAGAGCATCACCCCGGTCCGGGAGACCAGGGCTGCGAAGGGATTCGACAGCAGCACGATCGAGTGGGCGGCCCCGGAGCCAATCACGCCCCGGTCGGCGAGCAGTGCCATTGCTGCGAATACGGCCCCAATTACACCCGCTTCACATAGTACTGCCGCCAGCACGGCCTCGTGTGCGCGCCGGAAGTACGAGGAGAACAGCAGGCTCAGGGCGCCTGCGAGTGCGGCCGCCGTGACGGTGAGGCTGAGGCCGGAGACGAGATAGTCCCAGGGCACACCCCCAAACACGCGGATCACAGCCAGCAAGGGCAGGCTCGTGGCCACGAGTATGCCCACCTGCACCAGTTTGCTCGCGAACTTTCCGAGTACGACCTGCACCGAACTGATCGGCGTCACAAGCAGGGCATCCAGCGTGCGCTGGCGTATCTCACCGCTGACTGCATCGCTGAGCAGTACGGCTGCCAGAACCTGGGCGGTGAGGAACTGCAGCCAGACCACCATGACCGTGACACCTCGGCCCACTTCTGACATGCGGGATGCCCGAAAGACGGCGGAACTGCTGCCACTGCCTCGCGTAGCGCCGAGCCACACGAAGACCATGAAGACGGTCAGCAGGCCGACGTACAGGAAGCGGAGCGCATAATTTCTCCGCTGTCGGCTGGCGACCCGTAGCTCCTTATCAAGTATCGGGCCAGCCAACCAACGCGCGCTCAACAGGAGCGGAACGAACCGTGTCGATGCTGCCGTCATGCCACTTTCATTCCTGCCCTAAAAGATGCGGCGTCGCAGGTTCCTTAGTGCCCGCCGCACGAGAACCATGCCAAGAGCCGTATCGAGCACAAACGTCGCCGTCCCCATGCCGAATGCGAGGAGCATGAAAGGCGCGCTCCCCGTGCCACCCTTGGAGGCGATTTTCCAGAGCAGCCAGCCGAACAGAGGGTTGTGCCGCCCGCAGACGATATAGTTCAAACACAGGTAGGCACCCAGCGTCGCCACCACCGCAGTGGTTGTTCCCCTCAGGCGCGTGCCGAAGTACAGGCCGGCGGTCGTAATGAAGAAGACAGAGGCTGCCGCCGACAGGACACAAAGCGCGAAGGACAACGCCTTCGGGGAAGCACTCTCGCACAGCATGAAGCACACTTGAACCGCCGTGGCCGATAGCAGCAGTACGATGTTGCTTCGCAGGGCGGCGTACGCCTTGACGCGCAGGATCCGGTCATCGTCGAGCGGCGTGGCCAATAAGACGGGCCATGTGCCGCTCTCCTTCTCCCTCGTGATGCCGCCGGCGGCGGAGACGGCCAGGCGAAGAAGCGCGACCATCCAGAAGCCCCATGAAAAGTAGTACAGGTAAGCGCCATAAGCTCCCATCCCGGTCGCGTCGGCTGCTATTGCCAGGGCGCATACGGCCAGGGCCACAACGCCGGCAACGATGTCACTCCTCCTCCACCCACGGCAGAGATTCTGCTTCTTTGGCCCCGCCGGGCAATCGGACCTTCCCGCCCGTGCGGACAGCCCCGCCAGGTTCGCGCGACGAATGCGCCCTATGGAAGCCGATACGATCGCGGCAGTGACAACGGCCATGGTCAGACAGTGCACGGGCCATGAGAAAAGAGGGCGGCCAGCAGGCGGTCCGGCTGGCCATGCTCGGGAATCAACCAGATACAGCGTCCGGAACGGATTGATCAGGCCGAGAATCCCAGAACTCAACGGCTGGCTCAGCTTACCGGTCGAGACCAGTGCCGCGGCAACGGCCGGTACAATGGCCAGCATCAGTAGATATACGACAATGCCGGCCGAAATCACGTCATAGGAATGACGATAGTAGGTGGACAATAGAAGACTCAATGCACCGGCGAACACGGAGGCGGTCAGCGTGATACAAAAGCCCGCAAGGACAAAACCCCACGGCACCCCGCCCAGCACACGCAGAATCGCCAGCACCGGCAAACTGATTGCCAGCAGCAGCACGACCTGCAGCAGTCCGCTCAACAGCTTTCCCACAACAATCTGAGCGCTGCAAATCGGCGTGGTCATCAGCAGGCTCAAGGTCCCACGGCGCATCTCATCACCGATGGATGAACTGAGCATGACGGCGGCAATGAGCTGGGCCGCCGCCAATTGAAACCAGATGATCTGCGAGGCGACGTGCCTGCCGATCTCCGGCGCCCTGGAAGCCGCGAAGACACCTGTCGCTGTGCCCCGCAACCCTACGACGTGGTACCAAGCCGAGACGGTGAAGACGCCCAGGAGCAAGACATAGGCGGCCCGCAGTACATAGTTGCAGACCCTCCGGCTGGCCATGCGCACTTCCTTGTCGAGAATCGGCCCCGCCAGTGGCAGGAGAGCCAGATGCCGTAGGAAACTGAATGTGGCTGCCGTCTGCATAGGTTCGTCGCGCGCTATCGGATCCGCAATCCGCAGTCAAGAGACTCCGGTCAGTGCACAATCCCTTTGGTCAGTTGCAGGAACGCGTCGTCGAGCTTGAGTTGTTCCGGCTGCAGGTAGACCAGGTCGACCCCCCCGCTGACGAGCGTTCGTGCGATGATCCCGTCGGTGCTCTCGCCCTCGCGAAATGTCACGGAGAGGTAATCGCCTGCCACCTCGACTCGCTCAATTTGCGGCAGCACGGTCAGAAGCTCCACCGCCCTGTTCTGGTCCCCGAGCACCTTCACGCGGACCTTGCTGTGCAGGCCGAGCCGCGGCCGGATCTCCGCCAGCGTTCCGCTGAACACGAGCTGGCCGTGCTCGATGATGCCGATACGATCGCAGATCTCCTCCAGCTCGCTGAGGATATGACTGGAGATCATGATGGTTTTGCCCATGCGTTTGAGCTCGCGGAGCAGCTCGCGGATCTCGATTCGCGCCCGCGGGTCGAGGCCGCTGGCCGGCTCATCCAGGATCAGCACCTTCGGATCGTGAATCAGCACGCGGGCCAACCCCAGACGCTGCTGCATGCCCCGCGACAGGCTGTCCACCGGCGCACTGCGTTTTGAAACGAGGTCCGTCAATTCCAGCACGCCGTCCACGATGCTCTCCCGCTTGCGGTACTCGATGCCGAAAGCAGCAGCAAAGAACTCCAGGTACTCGAACACCTTCAGATCGTCGTAGACGCCCATGAAGTCCGGCATGTACCCCACGCGCCGGCGGACCTCCTTGCCCTTCTTCGTAACGTCCAGACCGTCGATGAACGCGGCCCCCTTCGTCGGCTCGAGCAACGTCACGAGGATGCGCATCGTCGTCGTCTTGCCCGCCCCGTTGGGTCCGATGAAGCCAAAGATATCACCCGCCCCGATGTACAAATCGAGGTCGCTCACCGCCACGAGGCTCCCGAAATTCTTGGTCAGGCCCTTCGTCTCAATCATGTTTGCTGTCCTCACTGGATTCAACGGAAGGAACAAGCTGTCTTGCCAACAGGATATGGTTGACCGCATAGGAGCGGTCTCGAAGCGTGAAAGGCGCTGGTGGGTTCTCGTACGCCACGCATACCAGGGCCGCACCAAAGCGAAGATACTCGTGCATGGCCAGGGTCCGGCGCAGGCATCCCTGGGCAAACAACGCACTGTCGCCGGCGAGGCCGAGAGAACCAGGATACCGCGGGAGGCCCGCGTTGGACGATTCGCTCGGCGATCGTCGTCCAGGACTGGGGCCGACGTTTGGACGCTGAGATTGCCAGGGATAGAACGGACGAGTCCGCACCTCGAGCCGCTTCTGTGATTGGGGCGGAACCGGTCCCAGATCGGCGCAGACGTCCTGGAGCAGCACGTAGCCCCTGGAGATCGCACTATCCACGCGATTGTCGATTTCTACGATCAGTTCGCCGTCCCTGTGTTCGACGGTCGCAGCAAATGGCATTTCATCCAGCGTCCATTCCGTCAGCAGGGATTGAACCGTCCATATGTTAATGGGCAGAGACACGGGGAGGTTGCCTCCGTCGGCCTGCACGCAATGGATTTGCCGCATGCCCGATTCCTGCTGATGCTGCCAGATCTCCTGGCGGCTCGGCGCAACGCCCGACCACCATTGATTCGGCATCAGGCCTTCGAACTGGTAGTCGTCGCTGCGAGGCGCAAAAAGGCCCGCGTAGCACGTGGCCCAGGCATCGTTGCTGTCGGCGACGCCGTCGAGAACGGAGACGACCCTCAGCTCCATCGTTCCGCTTCGGAGCCATTGCACGCCGTAGTACGCGCCCACCGTGAAGATCACGATCCAGCCGGTGCTCGTCAGCCATGTGTAGGGCAGTTTGTCCAGCCGCTTGAGCAGAAGGTAGTCCACCGGTCCGAGCAGAACCGCCAGCGTCGACAGCGTCAGAATCACCCACCAGATACTCAGAGGCCGCATCTGGCGAAGCTGGTACAAATACTCCATCACCCGGTTGCTTGCATCCTGGGCAACGCTGATTCGGTAACGGTTATTGTATCGATTGCGCTGCCCCGACACCTCGTCGTCGGCCTGAGACTCCTCCTCGGCCGGCACGATGGTGCGCCCGTATCCGACCGGATTTGGGTCGCGCGGCGAGCGGACGGGGCCCGGATCCTCCGAGGGGGCCGGCCGATCTCCGATGCAGGCGGCGATGTGTCTCGTCCAGAATGCGGCGGTGTGTCCGGATTGGTTCGCACCCAGTTGAACGGGATTGAACGATAGAACGGCCACACGTCCGAAGCCCGCTACACCCAGCCCGTAGAGGCATTCGGCCTCGGATGTCTCCACCGTCTTTATCAGTGTTGCCTTTGGTTTCGCCGTCAGGGGCCAGGCCGTCACGGTCTCGGTCTCGCTCGAATTCAATCCCCACTCCTCCAACGCGGCCGATGGAATCTCCATCTGTCTTGGCTCGCCTATGTCGAAGGGAAGGATTTCGCGCAGGGGACTGTCGGGCGGCAAGGGACGTTGGCCGAGCACGAGCAGAAGCGTGCCCCCATTGGAGACCCACTCCCGAATCGCCTGCATTTGCTGCTGCCGCAGCAGCGCCCAATCCGGATCGTACAACACGAGCAGATCGAGGCTCACGAATCCCGTCCAATCCCAAGGCATGCCCCTCGGCACCTTGGCCCCGAGGCAGACCTTGCCCGGGCCTCGATAAGACATGCACGCGGTCTCCCGGGGCAATCGCAGCAGACCGAACTGCCCCTGTCCGACCAGGCCGATGAGCAGATCCTCCTCCTGAACCATGCGCAGCAGGCGGTTCGTGATCGAGAAATCCAGCATGTTGATCTTCTGCTGCCACCGCCTTCGGCCCCGCTGGTCTCGAATAGTCAAGTCGCATCCTTCGGCCCAGGCGGCGAACTTGGTCACCAGCGGAAGGGTCAGTGGAACATCAGGCGTCAGGACGAAAGTATGGACGATATTCAACGTGTTCAGCGCGTCCTGCCGGGCCGAAACGGTGAAGGACCCGGCAAACGGTTCCTTTAGATCGCTGCCGATGCCGATCTCGACGGGCATCCACTCCATCGGCCGGTAGTACCCGTCCCAGCCGCAGAAGAAATCCACGTTGAACTCGGGGTCCCGGGCCGCCTGAACGCATGACGCCCACACGAGCACAAGTCCCACGGCAATCACGATTCTCGACATCTGACACTCCGCCTTATCGATTCCCGATACCGATTCAATTTCTCGCAGCACATGACTCGCCTTATCCGTCAAATCCGAACCTTCAGATTATACGCCAGCCATTCGAGGCAGACAAGCAGCAGCGCCGCCAGAACGAGGAACGGCCACACAGGCACGTTGGCCCGTTGGATCGTCCGCTCCTCTGCCGTGACGGTCACGCTCGAAAACTCGATCTTTTCTTGAGGCTGGATGCGGCTTTCCTCCGGATCCAGGAGGTTGACCGCGAAGAACTGCGTCGGCTTCTCGGGCGTTCGGACCGTGTAGATGCCGACGCGATGTGTCCCCGGGAAGCGAACGGTGCCGCCCGGGTCCGGCGTCAGTTCGACCTTGGATCCATCGGGCCGGGTCACCGTTACGAGGGTGTCGGTCGGCACGCTCTCGATGGTGATCGGCTCACCGACAGCCAGCTCGTGCCGCTCGCCGCTGCTGAGCTGCGCCCCCAGGAAGTTCAGGGCGTTGTAGCAGAAGAGAACGAAGCTCGGCTCGAACGGCCAGTTGCTCTGGAGAATGTCGAAGCCCACCAGCAGATACGTGCTGCCCTGCCGCCGCAGCAGGGCCATCGCCGGGGACTCGTTGAACTCCGCGAGCACCTCGGCGTCCCGCGGAAGCTCCAGCTCACGACTCTTGGCGGCGAAGAGATTCGTCATGTTCACGTACTGCAGCACCGGGTGTTGCGACCGCCAGTCGACCACCACCTGGTTCTCCAGCTCGCGAGGAGAATTCACATCGATTTCTCGCGGCGGCGCCCCGAACGCGAGATATCGACACGGGGGCAGATGGGCGGGCGCGTGGTTGTCCAGCACGATCACGTCATACGGGCGTTGGACGGCCAGACCAGCCGGGTCCAGAGCATCGAAGCCCGCCGGAGTACACGGATCCAGCCGCGCGATCGGGCAGGCCTGTAGGGCCGACTCCAGCACGGGGTTGCCTTCCGTAACCAACAGGACCGACAGTTGCTTGGGCGGCTCCAGGATGCCATAGGCGGCGTCATCGCACGACAGCGCGTCCTCGCCCAACTGCCGCACGTCGAGCGCACCCGCCTGGGCGTATGAAAGGGAGAAGTTGACAGTGACCTGGCCGGGCGTGGAGGGCTCATCGTCCGCCCCTGTTTGGCAAGGCGGAACCGTCACGGACCGCACCGCGTGAACGTCGCCATTGATGGCGAGCTGCACGTCTCGGGTGGCGGATGCGGTCCCATAGTTCGCCACCGAGGCAAAGACCTCGACCTGTTCCGGCCGCTCGTAGGACCGCCTCGCGCGCATGGCCGTAATCGCAATATTCTCCTGAGACTCACCGATCCGATGGAAGACAAGCTCATCGGAGGCGATGACGATCGCGTTCAGGTCGCCGATACGCCCATCGCTGAACAGGACCAACTGCGCGGGCTTCTCGGCCGAGCCGATATTGCCCTCCACGCCCGGCGACTGTGCAAAGGCCCGCGCCATGGTCACGGCCTCCGCCAGTTGGGATTCGGCGTCCCCCGGCTCAATCGCATCAATGGCCGCCGTGAGCTGACGCTTGTCCGACGTGAAATTGCACATCACCTTGGCGTGCCGGTCGAAAGCAATCACCATCGCGTGGTCGGATTCATCGCGCAGCGCGACCACCGATCCACTTCGCATCGATTCGATGAAGACCTTCGCCTGCTTTCTGGCCGCGTCGAGCCGGGTCTCGCCGCCGGAGGCCCCGTCCATATCCATAGCGCTCATGCTGGCGGAGCGGTCGATCAGCAAGACGTAGCGGCGCCCCGGTCCCTGCCGCAGAGCCAGTATGGGCCCGGCCAGCGCCAGCAGAATGGCGGCCAGCGCGAGCAACTGCAGCAGGAGCAGCAGGTTCCGACGGAGCCTCTGGAAAGGAGCGTTCACCTGCAAATCCTGCACCGCTCGCTTCCAGAGCAGCGTGCTCGAGACAAGCATCTCGTGACGCTTGAGCTTGAGGAAGTAGAGCAGCAGCAGCAGCGGCACGGCCACGGCCGCCGCATAGAGCCCGATGAAAGGGGTAAGCCATTGCATCTTCTGCAAGTCCTCGAATCAGCGCAGCAACTGGATGCGCCGCAGATAATTCAAGACGAGCGACTCGATCGAATCGGCCGAATTCGCCCGCACATAGACCGCCCCGCGACGCGTGCAGAACTCCCTAAGCTCGTCACAGTAAGCGGCCAGGTTCTTCTTGTAGTATTTGAGGAGGGCCGAGCTGACCGTAATCTCGGCCGCATCCGCATCCTCGATGTCGAGCAGCTTCAGATCGCCTGCCAGCTCCGGTGCGATCTCCTGCGGAGACAGCACGTGGATCAGGTACAGGTCATATCTCGCCCCGATGAGCCGCCGCAGCGCAGTTTCGTAGCCCTGCTTGAACAGGAAGTCAGAGACGACGATGGTCACGCCCGTACCGATACGGCTGGCCGCCACGTCTCGACAGGCCTTCTCGAAATCCGAAAACCCCTCGCACTCGGTCGTCAGGAGCAGCTCCGCCATCTGCGACAGGTAGTTGCGTCCCCGCACGTTGGCCAACTGGGTTCGCAGACCGTCGGCGAACAGACTGACCGTGAGGCGATTGTTGTTCACCAGACTGATGTAGCCAAGGGCCGCCGCAAGTCGCTTTGTGAAGAGGCCTTTCGATGGATCACCGCTTTCCATGGAGGCGCTCGTATCGGCGAGGATGTGAACTGTCAGGTCCTGTTCCTCGAGAAAGAGCTTCAGAAAAAGCTGGTCCAAACGGCCGTAAATGTTCCAGTCCACGAAGCGCAGATCGTCGCCGGCCACGTACGCCCGATGGTCCGCGAATTCCACGCTCTGGCCACGCTGCTTGGACCGCCGCTCGCCCTGCAGCTTGCCCTGCAGGATCTTGCGGCTGAGCACGTCGAGAGAATCCAGCCGAGCCATGAACTTCGGATCGAGCAGCTCGGTCAGCTTTCTTGTCGTCAGTCGTATTGCCGCCATATCGTTTCTCGGGAAGTGAGATGGGTCCTGCACGGGACCGAATCCGGCTCACCTCTCATACATTGAGTTTCTGCTCCAACGTTCTGGGCGTATTCTGGATGATCTCGCCCAGCACGTCGTCCGTTTGTACGCCTTCCGCCTGCCCCTCGAAGTTCAGCAGGAGCCTGTGCCGCAGGCCGGGCAGGACCGACTGCGTGATATCATCGAAGCTCACATGGTATCGTCCATCCAGCATCGCACGGACCTTCCCGGCGAGCACGAGGGCCTGCACGCCACGGGGCGAGCCGCCGAACCGGACGAAACGGTTTGTCATGGGCGTCGC
Source organism: uncultured Phycisphaerae bacterium (assembly GCA_965603505.1). Taxonomy (GTDB): domain Bacteria; phylum Planctomycetota; class Phycisphaerae; order Sedimentisphaerales; family Anaerobacaceae; genus PLanc-01. The sequence continues at coordinate 25,089 of CBFDDG010000006.1, forward strand.
GAACTCGCCTTCCGGATGGGTCGCCAGGACCAGTCGGATCGCGTAGTCTTGCACGTGCTCGGCCACGACGACGCGCCGGACAAGTTTCTGTGCCCAGAGGATCTTCTCGGCATCGGCGACGGTCTCCGCCTGCGGCTCCTCGCCGGTCGTGGTCCGGTCCAGGATGGCCTTGAGCTGCTCCCGATTGCTGTAGCTGACCAGCAGTTTGAAGAAGAATCGGTCCAACTGGGCCTCGGGAAGCGGATACGTCCCCTCCTGCTCAATCGGGTTCTGTGTCGCGAGCACGAGGAACGGCTCGGGAAGCCGGCGGACCTGTCCGCCGCTGGTCACCGAGTGCTCCTGCATCGCCTCGAGCATGGCCGACTGTGTCTTCGGCGTGGCGCGGTTGATCTCATCGGCCAGGATAATCTGCCCGAAGATCGGCCCGCTCTGGAACTGAAACTCCCGCCGGCCCGTCGCCTGGTCCTCCATGACGATATTCGTGCCGACGATGTCGGCGGGCATCAGGTCCGGGGTGAACTGGATCCGCCGAAACTCCAGCGAGAACACCGAGCTGAGCGTGCGCACCAGCAGGGTCTTGCCCAGTCCCGGCACGCCTTCCAGCAGGACGTGCCCCCCGCTAAACAGCGTGACGAGCACATTGTCCACGATGTCCTCGTGGCCGACAATCACCTTGCCGATCTCGCGGCGCAGCGCCTCGAACATCTCGCGGAAATCCCCGCACTGTTTCTCGACCTCTTTTTCAGTCATAGCCATCTTACCATTCTCCTGATTGCCACTCCTCGGCGTCGCTTCTTAATCTTTGTCATGCCCCATCTTCTTGCGTTTTGCTTTCAAAAGCTGATCGATATGCGTGCTCTCCGGCGCCGCCTTTGGCTTCTTCGGTTCCTCGGGTTTCGGCGGCGTCGCAACCTCGGCCTGTCGTTTCGGTTCGGCGCTCAAGACCTCGCCCTCGTACTTCTCCGCCCCTGCGTATCGTTTTGAGAAGACCGCATCGCGGGCCTTCGCAGAGAGTTGTTCCCGCAGCTTCTGTCTTGTGGTCCGCAAGCGTGCAATGGTCGGGTCTTCGACGCGGCGTGTCGCGGAGGTCAGCCAGGCTTTGGCCCGCCGCAGCGCCCCCCGCACGTCGAGGACGACGCGTCGAGTCGCCACGTCCAGCAGAAAGATCCCGATCCAGATCAGCATCAGCGGGCGCAACAGAGGCAGGTGGGTCTGGGGGAAGCTGAGGCCCGCGTAATCGTAGAGATTCGCCGCGTTCGGGTCGGAAGGCAGCACGCGACCACCCGTGATCCGGCTGACTTCCTCCAGCAGAGGCGCGTTGTCGGAGAGGTCGCGGAACTCCGGGGCGAACGGGACCGTCACGATGGCGTTCGCCAGGCGGGGCCCTCCTTCGGCCCCGGTCTTTCGATATTGCAGGTTCACGATGTAACTGCCGGACATTGGCACCTGGAACTGCCCGGCGTACTGCCCCGGTCCTGTTTGCCTCAGTTGAAGCGGCTCGCTTTTCATCTCCGGCGTCAGGATTTGCCCGTCGATCGCGGCGAACTGGAGGAACTTGCCCTCTGCGTCGAAGGCCTCGACATTGACCGTGGCCTGTTGGCCCTCGACATCCGTGAAGATCTCACAGTCGGCCGATTGCGCCGGTCTACCCGCCCAGCGAACGACCTGCTCCCAGAACCGTGCGAAGTCCGACCACTGCAGCCACGGTCCCGCCCAGCGGCTGTCGGCCGAGCTGGTGAACGCCACGCACCGGCCAAGACCCGATTGACACGTCGCCAGAAGCGGGTCCGCCTGCTGCGTCGTCAGCACGAGCTGGCTGAGCCCCCCTGTCGGCCCCGTCACCACGTACCCGTCGAGGGCGGGTAAAGGCGGCAACACGCCCTTAAGAATCTCGCTGAGCCCGAAGGCAATCTGCGGCGTGAAGGTCTCCTCGATGATCAGCGCGCGACGGACGACCTGTGCCTCCTTGATGAAGATCTGCGGCAACGCCGTCGGATCGGTGACGTCGTAATACCGTCCGTTCGTTGCCATGGCCATCCGTTGCAGGCTCCGCTTGTCGGCGGGCGAGTGCGGATAGATGCAGACGCCGCTGCAGGTAATCTTGGCGTCGGCAAGCTGCTTCAGCAGCTGCGGCGTGGGCTCCTCTGGGTCACCATCGGTGATGACGATGACGTGTTTCTGTCCGGCGTCGCATTTGACCAGGGCATCATAAGCCTGTTGCAGATGGTCGTGCAGGCTCGGCATATCCCCCATCTGCATCTGCTCGACCGCCGCGATGACCTTTTTCTTCTCGCCGACGGGCGCAAGAGCGTATACCCAATCGCTGGCGCCCTCCCAGTTATACGAGAGGATGCCCAAGAGGTCGAGCCGGCTCAACGTGCTCACGGCCGCAATCGCGACCTTCTTGCCCCAGTAGTTGCCCTGCGGCATCTCACAGGCGTGCATGATCAGGACGAGCGCGCCCTTCGGAAGCTGCTTCTTCTGGGGCGGATCCAGATCGACCGGCAGGATCTCCGCCACCGGCGAGCCGATCCATCCGCCCGCTCCGAACGAGTTGGGTCCGCCGATCATCACCAATCCGCCGCCGAGGTCGTTGACGTACCGACACAGCATTTCCTGCTGTGCGAACGTGAGGCTTCCACAGTCCACGTCCACCAGGATGACGGCATCCGTGTCCAGCAGCAGGGCCAGATTATCCGCCAGGCCGCCGGCGGGCACGCGGCGCACCTCCATGTCCGTGCCCTGGAGTGCGCGCATGACCCTCATTGAGGAGGCATCGTCGGTGTCGACGACCAGCACGTGTCCCGGGCCGGCCACGTAGGTCACGGCACTGGCGCGATTGTTCTCGGCGATCCGATCCTGCTCCGGCCCATCCGGCACAAAGACAGCGTCGAAACTGTGGATGCCCCGCATGCCCACGGGAACCGAGACCGTCTTGACGTTCGTTCCTTCCTTGAGTTCGACGGGCACCGCCACTTCCGGAGAATCGGGGGCCAGGTCCACGGGCTGGCTATTGAGTGTCAGCAGCAGCTTGCCGCGAACCTCGGCGGTGCTGCTGAGGATGAAACGCAGGGAGATCGTCTCCCC
>CBFDDG010000007.1:0-27729 GCA_965603505.1 uncultured Phycisphaerae bacterium
CGGGTCCGGGAACAGGGCGGAGAGACCGTCTGCCGGTCGCATCTGCGCCAAATGAACGTGATCCTGAAGACCTACACGAACAGCCACGACGGCGTGTTTCCGTCGCCGCGATATATCTATCATTCCGCCGAGTCATTTAGCGATGAGGAGCTCTGGAGAATATACCTGCCGTGCTGTCGTTGGCATGATGCTCGCATCGGGCTCGACAGCCCATTGCTGCGCACCGAACGCCCGGAGCTGCGAGGCTCACTCTGGCCCTACCTGGGCGACACGCGAGTCGTGCGCTGCAAGGTTGGACGGCGGGCCAATGAGTTCAGGGGCTGCAGTAACGCGTGTCCCGACTGCGTGCACGATCCCGGCATTGATATCGTGCCTCAGTACACGTACACGATGAATGACTATCTGAATAGGATTCTCATGACCGGCATTTCGGAAACAGGGGAAGCGACCGGTAGGATCGACAGTCGCACCATCCGACAGTGGGAGATCTTTCGAGAGACGCAGGTGACGCGCAGCCCCTCGATGGTTTTCACCTTCGGCGAGGAGAACTCATGGGCCATAAACACCGAAGGACGGCAGCCTATCGGGCCAAGGCCGGAGTGGGCGGCCGAATACAACCTCAGCGGGAAGTATTACCTTGGAGCGCCGCCACATCTGAGAGGTTTCCATGGGACCATTCTGCTTCCGAACCTGTCGATCACCCCCACCTACAGGATAACCGGGGGAGCATTGTATCGGTATGACCGTGTCCTTGGCGATGCCTTTGCGACCTGCCATCGGCCTCGTAAGGGAGACCTGAACGCCGGCCACTCATATGTGGCCATGCTCGACGGCCACGTCCGGCGGGTCACGGTGGCCGACCAGCTCCGTCGGAGCAGACAGATCCCGCGATTCGGCGAGAGCCGGCTCGCCCCGGGCGGCAATCTGGCCCTGGCCTGGCCCCTCGACATCCCCCCTCCGGGCGGCTGGGACAATCAATAGCCCCCAAACCGCGTGCAAACGCCGATGTTCGCGGTGCTGCGCGACGGGTTCCGCAAGAGAGGCGTTTCCCTCCTCCGCATTGCCGACAGGAAGAATTCCCTTCATGGACTCCAGGCTCCGCCTCCCGGCCAGAACGGTCTCCCGCCGGAGTTCATGCCCTTGCCGCGCGTGGATCACGGCTCCTCAGCCTTTTTGCGCTTGCTTTTCCCGCCGGTCCTCACCACAATACGGTTCATGGCGACGAATGAGACACGTTCGATCCGGCGACGACGGCAGTGCCGGTGCGTGTCCCTCGTTCACGGTCGTGGGGGAAACGGAGATAGACAATAGGAGGCTTGCCTTATGAACAAATCAAACGCATGGATACCTGGGGTCTTCCTGGGCGTCGCCGTTGTGGTGGCCGCTATGGTGGCATTTCGCACGGGTTGGCCGGCCCTGAAATTCACCAGCATCAGCGCCGGCGACCTTGCCGGCAAGCTTGGCATACTCGTTCTGTTCTCGCTGATCATTGAACGAACGTTGGACGTCTTTCTGACGCTGTGGCGCGCGCCGGGGTCGGAATCGTTCGAGGCCGAGATCCGACAGTTGGAGAAAGACCTGAAGAATCGCGCGAAGAAGGCGGCTGCTGAAGACGCGCTGCCTGCAAAACGGCAGGAGTTCCTGGACTATAAGGCGGTGACGCAGCGTTATGCGCTGCCGTTCGGCGTCGCGCTCGGACTGTTGGTGGCTGCTTTCGGCGTCCGCGCACTGAGCCAGTTCCTGGAAGTCACGCCCGAGAACGGTCCTGATGCAAGCCAGATGAAGTGGTTCTCCTTCATCGACATCATATTCACCGGCGCGCTGCTGGCCGGTGGCAGCGAACCTCTTCACCGGCTGATGAACCTCTACCGTAAGTTCATGGATTCCACGACAACCAGGGCGTCCAAGCCATAGGCAACCAAGGTGCGTGTCTTTATTGAGAGCCTTCTGTGCTTGCCGCGGAGCAGGGGCGCACAACCTCAAGCCTCCGGTCTCTGGCCTTCCCTCTGTGATCTCTGCCGGCAGCCGACAAGGCGGTAAATGCAAGCCGCTGATCTGCGTCCGCCGGCAGAAATCCTCAACCGCTGCTTGACATTCACCGATAGTCCTGGTATAAAGTCCGTTGAGAAGTCGCTTTTTCAGGGAAATCCATGCGGACCATGGCCTGTAGACAACTTGGGGCAGCAAGTAACGGGCTGGGGATTGCGCGCGCCGGCGGTGTTGATGGCGGGATCATCATAATTATGAGCCACAGGAGAAAGCTGCCCTGAGAAAGGTTATATCGGTTGAATAGAAGCCTTCCAGAGCAGCGGGTTCTGGAGGGCTTTTTTTGTTTCTACGGCGTTTTTTGGGAGCCGGAGTATGGAAGAGAAAAGGCAGGCACCGTGGCATGAGAACCCGGAATTCTGGCAGACGCTACAGCCGGCGATCTTCGACATCGAGCGACTTCGCCGGGGGCCGGCGGAGGTCGACCATATCATCAACCTGCTGGACCTGCAGGGCGGCGAGAGAATCTGCGATTTGTGCTGCGGCGTGGGGCGGCACAGCCTGGAACTGGCCCGCCGGGGCTTCAAGGTCACGGCGGTCGACCGGACGAAGCTGTACCTTGCTCAGGGGAAGGCAAAAGCCGAAGCCGAGGGCTTGGATGTCGAATTCATCCAGGAGGACATGAGGGCGTTCCACCGCCCCGGCTCGTTCGATGTGGTGCTGAACCTGTTCACTTCATTCGGCTACTTCGAATCGTCCTCCGATGACCGGCGCGTGGTCGAGAACGTGCACCGATCCCTGAAGCCCGGCGGCCGGTTTGTGCTCGACTTGATAGCGAAGGAGGTTCTGGCGCGGGTCTTTCGGGCAAGAGATTGGCGGCGTGTGAATGACGCGATCCTGCTCGTGGAGGCAAGAATCGTCGAGCACTGGAGCGCCATCGAGAATGAATGGATTCTGCTCGAGGGTGGCGTGCAGCATGTCTGGCGGTACTCGCACCGGCTGTACAGCGCGACGGAGCTGGCCGGACTGCTTCAGAGCTGCGGATTCGGGTCGGTGGAAGCGTACGGCGGTCTGCATGGGATACCGTACGACGAGAAGGCCGAACAACTTGTCGTGGTCGGACGCAAATAAGCCGCTGCTGGCGTGGGGTGCTCGACAAGAAAGTGGCAACTCAGGATAAGAACGATGTCATTGCGAGGAGGCGTACGCCGACGAAGCAATCTCGGAGAAGCCCAGGGTCTGAGATTGCCGCGCCAGCCTTCGGCTGGCTCGCAATGACATTCGGGGCGTTTGCCACGATCTTGTCGTGCACCCCCGTCGTGGGCTTTTCCGTTCTGTTGTTGACGGAAACGGCGTTACGTTCGTATCATACGTGGTTTGTCTTGTACAGTTTTCGAGGACCTTTGTGATGTCGGATGAGAAAAAGCACAACTATCGTGACACGCTGAACCTGCCCCGAACCAGCTTCTCGATGAAGGCGAACCTGGTGCAGCGCGAGCCCCAGATGCGGAAACGCTGGGCCGAGCAGAAGATCTACGCGCAGATCCGCGAGGCCCGCCGAGGCGAGCCGGCGTACATCCTGCACGACGGTCCGCCCTATGCCAACGGCGATATCCACGTGGGTCATGTGATTAACAAGGTCCTCAAGGATTTCGTGGTCAAGTACAAGACGATGACCGGCTTCGATGCGCCGTACGTCCCTGGCTGGGACTGCCACGGGCTGCCGATCGAATCGCGGGTGGTGACCGACCTCGGCGCGAAGGCCAGGGAAATGCCCAAGGAGGCCATTCGCCGGGAATGCATGAAGTACGCGAGTAAGTACGTCAAGATCCAGAGCCGGCAGTTCCAGGACCTCGGTATCTTCGGCGACTTCGACAACCCCTATCTGACGTTCAAGCCAAGCTACGAAGCGGGCATCCTCGAAGTCTTCGCCGAGCTCGTGGGCAGGGGACTCGTTTTCAAGCAGCTCAAGCCGATCCACTGGTGCATCGGGTGCGAGACGGCGCTGGCCGAGGCGGAGCTGGAATATCGCGATGTCTCCTCGCCGAGCATCTTCGTGAATTTCGCGGCCACGGATGAAACCGTCACGCGGCTTATCGAGCTGGGCCTGCTCACGGAGGATCAGGCCAAGGCTCGCGTATGCTTCATGATCTGGACGACCACGCCGTGGACGCTGGCCGCCAACTTAGCGATCGCGGTGCATCCGCATCTGGACTACACCACGATCAGCTACGAGAAGGACGGTCGCGCGTATGTTTCCGTCGTCTCGACGGATCGCCTGAACGCGGTCGTGCAGGCGGGGGAGTTGCAGGAAGGCGCCTATCAGGTCGCGGGCAAGACCGTGCGAGGCAGTGAGCTGGAGGGCCTGCGCTACGTCCATCCGTTCATGGAGAGCAATCCGACCGACAAGGACGCCTACATGGTCATCCTGGCGGACTATGTGACGACCGAAGACGGCACGGGCCTCGTGCACACAGCCCCCGGGCACGGCCTCGAAGACTACATGTCCGGGCAGAAGTACGGTCTGGCCGTGTACTCGCCCGTCCAGGACGACGGCGGCTATGATGATACCGTGCCCTCGTGGCTTCAGGGCAGGAGCGTGCTCGATGTGGAGAAGGACGTGAACGGCCATCTCCAGGAGCACGGCTGGCTCTACGCCCAGGGCCAAATCCAGCACAGCTATCCGCACTGCTGGCGAAGCCGAGACCCGGTGATCTTGCGGGCGACGGAACAGTGGTTCGTCGGCGTGGATCGCGAATCGCCCGACACCGGGCGGAGCCTGCGCGAGATGGCGATGGAGAGCGTCGAGCGGGTGCGTTGGATCCCGGCGTGGGGCCAGAAGCGAATCGCGGGCATGCTCGAATCGCGGCCGGACTGGTGCATCAGCCGCCAGCGGAGCTGGGGCCTGCCGATTCCCGTCTTCACGATGCCGGACGGCCGCGCGCTGCTGACCAAAGAATCGGTCCTCGCCGTGGCGAAACACGTTGGTGAGCACGGCTCGGATAGCTGGTTCACACACACGCCCCGACAGATCCTCGGCGACGACTTCCAACTGCCCGAGGGCTTCAACCTCGATGAGCTGCAGAAGGAAGAGAATATCTTCGACGTATGGTTCGAGTCGGGCTGCAGTTGGTATAGCGTCTGCGCACGGCGGGAGCGGTGGCCCGTCCCTGTGGACCTGTATCTCGAAGGCTCGGACCAGCACCGCGGGTGGTTCCAGCTCTCGCTGCTGCCCGCGCTCGGGGCGACCGGCAAAGAGCCGTTCCAGAGCGTCCTGACCCACGGCTTCACCGTCGATGAGAAGGGCATGAAGCAGTCGAAGTCACTGGGCAATTACGTGAACGCACAGGACGAGATCGCCAAGTACGGGTCCGACATCCTGCGGCTGTGGGTCGCCAGCGTGAACTACCAGGAAGACGTCCGCTGCACCGACGAGCTGATCGGCCGGACGCAGGACGCCTATCGCAAGATCCGCAACACCTTGCGCTACCTGTTCGGCAATATCAACGATTTCGACCCGGCGAAGCACGCCGTCTCCTACGAGCAGATGTTCAAGATCGACAAGTGGGCGATGCAGCGGCTCCAGAAGCTCATCGCGGAAGTGACGGACGCCTATGACAGCTTCGTTTTCCACCGCGTCTTTTCCTTGCTGTACAACTTCTGCACGGTCGAGATGAGCAGCATCTACATGGACGTGCTGAAAGACCGCATGTATTGCGACGGCGCGGACAGCCTCTCCCGCCGCAGCGGCCAGACGGCGATGTACAACGTCCTCAGCACCCTCGTCCGACTGCTCGGCCCCATCCTCGTCCACACGGCCGAAGAGGCCTGGGACGCCATGGCGGCCAAGCCCGAGCCCTGCGCCGGCGTCCACCTGGCCCACATGCCTCAGATCGACGAATCCATCGACTACACGGCGGAAGAGCCGAAGTGGCAGAAGCTGATGGGCCTGCGTGACGAGGTCCTGCGCGCCCTGGAGGGCCTGCGACGCGACAAGGTGATCGCAAGCAACCAGGAAGCCTCCATCACGATGCACTGCACGCCCGAGGACGCCGCGACCATAAGAGAGTTCGGCGACACCCAATTCGCAGCCCTGTGCATCGTCAGCGAAGTCAAACTCGAAGAAGCCGCCGAGCAAACGACGGTCGCCGCGGCCAAGAGCCCGCACGCCAAGTGCCAGCGCTGCTGGAACTACTGGCCGAGCGTCGGCGCCGATGCCGATCATCCGGACCTCTGCGAGCGGTGTGCGGCGGTCATCCAGGGGCTATAGGTCGCGCGATCAGGCATGTAGGGTGGGTTTTCAACCCACGCGCAAACTCCGTTCACAGGGGTCTTCGGCAGATGGAATCACTTGCGGGCCGGGGGCGGGATGTGATACAACGGGTCCAACGAATATGGACGCTGCGACGGAAGGGACAAGGCAATCGGTTTGCGTTTTGCCGCGATGGCGGGTCCAGCTTGCGGAGTACTGGCCGGTGCTGCTGCTGGCGGGGCTGGGGCTGCTCTGGTCGCTGAGTTTCTGGCGGCATTTCGTCTTTCCGAACTCGGACTATTATTCCTTCGTGCACACCGGCCGGCAGTGGCTTTCCTTCGAGGTCCCGGCGAGCATGAAGCGAGCCCCCGTCTTTTCGGTGATTACCGGTCTGGTCAGCATGATTTTCCCACAGCCGACGAGTCAGGTTGCGGCCACGGAGATGTACAACGCTCTGCTGCTGCCGGCGAGCATGATTCTGTTCTATCTGATCGGACGGGAACTGCTGGGTCGCCGCGTGGCCATGGTAACGGCTTTCCTGGCGGGCATCAGTCCGTGGATGATTCGGATGAGCAGTCAGCCCTTGGCGGAGATGACACTCGTGGTGCTCTTCGCAGCCGGTGTTCTTTGTGTGGCGCGAGGCCGCATGGGCTGGGCGTATGTCTTTGCCATGCTGGCGTCGATCACGCGCTGGGATATGGCCGCGATGGTACCGGCCGTGGCGCTGGCGGACCTGTTGCGCAACCGTCGGCTTCGGCCCGTGCTCTGGAAGGCTGCGCTGGCGTCCGTGCCGTTCCTGCTGTGCCTGGGGATCATGGAGATCCAGGCAGCCGGTGCGGGCAGGGGCGCGCACTACCTGCAGGTGCTCTCGGGCCAGCGGCAGTTCGCCCTCCTGTCGGACCTGCGCCTCTACTGGGAGGCGATCCTCTCGTCGGTTAGCGTTCCGCTCGTTCGCGAGGTCGCCGGCCGGATGCAGCCGCTCGAACGAATCAACGTCGTGGTCTTTCGGCAGACGGCTACTCTGCTCACGCTGACCTTCCTGTGGGGCTCGGCCGCCGGACTCGCGAGGCGGCGATGGGAAGTCCTCGCCGTGCTCGTCACGGCCGTGCCGTATGTGTTGGTGCACGCTCTTTGGCCGTTTCGCCTCGGCCGGTTCTGCGTGCCTGTCGCGTGGGCGGGGCTCCTTGTCGCCGTCTACGGCGCGAAGAGCATCCTGGAATCGCTGCGTGACCGCTGGCGCGAGTGGCCTCGGGTGAAGCCGGTCCTTCAGGTCGCTCTTGTGGGACTGCTCGTGGTCTGGGCGGCGGCGGGCGCGCGTTCGCTGTTCTGGGTCGAGCGGACGGCCGGCTCCGGCATCGAATGGGTCGTATACCTGTCGGTCGTGATGGCGGTAGGGGGGTATCTCGGATATGAATGGGTGCGGGCCACCCGCCCCGGCCTGCACTGGCTTCTCGTGCTGGCGTTTCTGGACCTGGCGGTGCTCAGCAGCGGCGCCAAGACGGCGGTGGTCATGGGCGACGGCCGAAAGCTCATCAACTTCAAGGTGCTGAGCCTGTGGTTCAAGCAGAACGCCGGGCCGAACGAGCGGATGGTCACGAACATGCCCGCGTACATGCCGCTCTACACGGGCCTGCCGGGAGATCGCTTCATCCACACGGGTGACATCCCGCCGGAGACGGTGCCGGATTTTCCACGTTTCGTGCAGGAATGTCGGACAAGGGGCGTGAGGTTGATCGCGTGGGATTCCGGCCTGCTCGACAACACGGACGACATGTACTACAAGCTATGGGGGCTCGACCGCATCTACCCGCTCGGAATGCCTTTCTATGGCGGTCGCCTCGACCGCCTCGGCGACTGCGAACTGGTCCACGTCATCCGCGACGACTGGCCCTGGATCGCCGTCTGGCGCATCACGCCGAAGGATCAGCCAAAGCAGCCCGCAGGCGGCAGGCGGTAGGTGGCAGCCACCAACCGACCGCCCACCACTGACGATCGCCGTTCTCAGTTCTCGCTTCCCAGTTCACGGATCAAGTCTCAACTGACAACCTGCCGCGACTACAGTTCCTCCATGGGTTCCTCGGCGGGCGGTGGGGGGGCTGGTTCCTCTTCTCCGCCCCCGCAGCCTGTAATGGTGACTGCGGCTGCCAGAATCACCAGTGCGGAGAACAATGCGATGAGTCTGCGTCTGAGATCTGTCATCTTCTTTCCCCTTCCAAATGAGTGCTTCCCTGTATCGATCGTCGGAACTCCAATATCCAATTCTGGAGTTCATCTCCGATAATCATAACGCGCCGTGCGCCCGAATCAATCCCATTGGCACAGATTTTCACAACAAACTGTGATGAAAAGAGTTACAGGCAGAGATTTCTGCCGTGGCTTCGTCGGCGTCTTATGCCTTGACGAGCGGGCTGCTCTGGCTGCCGTTGGCGCCGATGGCCTTGAGGAACCGTTGCTCCAGGTCCTTCTCCAGTTTCTCGCGTTCGGCTTTTGTGCCCTTGGTCAGAGGGATCTGGCCGCCGGCGTAGGTGAGGTGGCCGCCCCCGGTACCCTTGCGAGCGACCATGTGCTTGATGACCTTCTCGGCCAGGTTGCTCTCTTCCGACGTCCGGATGGAGATCATCAGCTTGTCGCTCCAGGTGCCGGTGCACATGGTCCAGGTCGTCTCATCCTCGCGAAGCAGTAAGTCGGCGACCTCCGCAATCATATCCGGGTTGTCGATTTCCCCCAGATCCGTGATGATGGCGGGCCCCTGCACGCGGGCGTTTCGCAGGGCGTCGGCCAGCATCTGGTAGTAGATTCTGGGCACCTTTCCCCGCTGGATGACCCCGAGCATGCGTTTGTTGGCGAAGGGGTAGAGGAACTCGATGGCCTCGATGTCGAATCGCGACGCCTCTCGGCCGAGATCCTGGGTATCCGAGCGGATGCCGTAGAGCAAGGCGGTTGCCAGGGGCGCATCCGGCGTAATGCCCGCCTCGATCAGGTATTCGCAGAGGATGGTCGAGGTGGCGCCATAGCCGCTTCTGACGTCGGTGAATGTGGCGGTCCGGGTCTGGCGGCGAATCGGATGGTGGTCTATGACGATGTCCGGCAGGACGTTCTCAGGCAGGGAGTTGTTCCCCGTGGCGGGCTGTGTGTCCACCATGGCGATGAAGTCGTACTTCTCGCAATCCACCTCGCTGCAGGATCGGAGGTTCAAGCCCAGGTACTTGACGAGGACCCGGTTCTCACCCCGGCCGACCGTTCCGCCGCACGCGATGGAACACTGGAGGTTCGCCAGGCTCTTGGCAAGCCTTCGCAGCGCCACGGCGGCAGCCAGACTGTCGGGATCGGGGTTGTCCTGCATCACGATCAGCAGATTGGCGCTGCCCGTGAACAGCTCGGTCAGTCTCTGAAGCTTCGTACCGGTCTTTTCGGCAGCTCTCATAGAGCAAACCCTAAGAACCAAACATCAGATATCAAAACGGCGGAATCGCGGCACGGGACCGATAACTCACCGATCCTCGTACCTTGAAACTTGACTCTCTCACGCCGGCCGGCATTCTCCGGCAAACACCTATTCTACCACTCAAAGGCCCGCGCGGATAGCCCTTGTCCCTATTTGCCCTTGCGGAAGGGCCTGAGAAGCCGCAGGAGATGGAGTGGATGCCACTGCCTCTGGATGGGAAAGACCCCGCTTTCCACGTACCCAATCTCCTCAATGGAATAGAACGCACGCGGATTGAATTGCTTGACAAGCTCGACCACGACGGCCACCTCCCGGCGTCGTACGATGGTGAAAATGACCTTTACCGGGCCGCTGGCGCCTTGCCCGTCGACTGCCGTCACACCATATTGCCGCTCTCTGAGCCGGGTGATCAGGTCGCCGGCCTCCTTCTGGGTGACGACCCGAACCAGCACCACGCCAAGGGAGAGCTTCTCTGCAATGTGGATACCAACGAAGTTGCCCATCGCGAACCCGCCGGCGTAGCCCAAATAGCACAGCGGGTTCGCCAGATTCTGCATGATCTGCCCGATGGCCAGAATCCAGATCAGCACCTCGAAGAAGCCGACCACGGGCGCCAGGTACTTGAAGCCTCTGGCCACAAAGACCAGGCGCACCGTCCCTAACGAGACGTCCGCGATGCGCGCGAGGAAGATCAGAAGGGGCAGAACGACCCAGGCGTAGACTGGCGAGTCAGGAAATACAGCGGCAATCATTTCCATCACTTGAGGGCATGGCGCGTCGCACGCATCACAGCCACTTCTTCCTCCTAAAATACTTGATCATCACACCTGCGATGGCCAACATCAAGAGCCACACTGCCGGGTAGCTCCATCGCCACCCCAACTCGGGCATGTGCTCGAAATTCATGCCGTAGATACCCGCAACAAATGTCAGCGGCATAAAGATCGTGGCGATGATCGTCAAGACCTTCATCACCGCGTTCATGCGATTGCTGATGCTCGACAGGTACGTGTCCAACATGCCTGAGACGATGTCACGAAAACTCTCAATCGTATCGATGATCTGGATCGTGTGGTCGTAGACATCACGCAGATAGACGTTGGTCGACTCGCTGACCAGAGCGGAATCGCTCCTTTGAATCCCGTTGATCAGCTCGCGCAGGGGCCAGATGGACCGCCGCACGGAGATCATCTCCCGCTTGAGGGCGTATATCTGCTGAAGCGTTCCTTCATGCGGGTCGGAGACCAGTTCGTCCTCCAACCCTTCGATCCTGTCCCCCACTTTCTCGAGGATTCCGAAGTAGCTGTCCACGATCGCGTCGACCAATGAATAGGTGAGGTAGTCGGCGCCCATCTTGCGAACGCGACCTTTACCGTTGCGGATGCGATCGCGGACGGAGTCGAAGACATCGCCGACGCGCTCCTGAAACGAGAGCACAAAACTCGATCCCAGCACAAGACTGACCTGCTCGGACTCGACCCCCTCATACTCGTCATTGTAGCGGAGCATTCGGAGTACGATGAATATGCAGTTTCCATAATCTTCGAACTTGGGGCGCTGGCCGGTGCTGAGAACGTCCTCCAGGATCAGCGGATGCAGGTCAAACGCTTTCCCGAGCTTCTCGATGACCTGGACCTCATGAAGGCCATCGATATTGATCCACGTCACCGTAGGAGTCTGCTTGAATGGGAAACACTCCTCGACGGAGCCCACGCGCTTCTCCGTCACCTGCTGCTCGTGATAATCGATGACGGAGATTCCGACGGATTCGACTTTCTTCTCTCCGATGTGGACCAGCGTCCCTGGCGGCAGTCCGGCTTTCTTGGAATGCCTTCTGACAGGTTTGTGTTTGAGTTTTGCTTTCACGGCCATTTCGATACCTCCCTTCGAGAGAAGTTCTCTGTCTCCGGCTTGCGTCTACCGCAAATGCATCGAACGACAACCTGCGGGCTGCTGTTGTGCAGGAATCCTCGCCCGCGACACATCCAAGGCCGCCCGGCCCCGTTCCGCAGCGCGATTATGCTCAGCCTTTCTGCATGGCGACGTTCATGGAGGGCGCTTCGCCGCTCTTGTCCTGCCCCATGTACAAGGTCACATGCGGGAACGGGATCTCGATATCCAACTCGTCGAATTTCTTCTTGAGCCGTCGGTTGAATTCGCGCCCCACGGCCCACTGCCGAATCGGTTTCGTCTTGGTGCGAGCCTTGATGATCACCGCCGAGTCGGCAAATTGGTCGAGGCCGAGGATCTCGATGGGCTCCAGAATGTCCTTGCCGAGCTCCGGATCGTTACGCAGCTCCTCATCCACCTGCCTGACGACCTTAACCACCTCGTCAACGTCCTCGCGATACGCGACGCCAATGTCAAAGACATAACGGGAGTACTCTTTCGTCATATTCGTGACTACTCCGATTTGGCCGTTGCGGACATAGTGAACGTTGCCCGCCAGGTCCCGCAGGACCGTCATGCGCAGATTCAGCTTCTCGACGAGCCCGCCTTTGTCGGCGATTTGGACCACGTCGCCCACGCGAATCTGGTCGTCCAGCAGGATGAAGAAACCGCTGATGAGATCCTGGACGAGATGCTGCGCGCCGAAGCCGACGGCCAGACCGAGGACGCCGGCGGCCGCCAGAATCGGACCGATCTTGATGTCGAGCTCCGTCATGATCATGAGGACCGCCACGGCAATGATCGTGACGCTGAGCAGATAGCCGATGACCCCGCTGAGGGTGTCGGCGCGTTTCTTGTACTCCTCATCCATCTTCCTGCGGCGCCCGAGGACCGCGAAAATGCGGCCGGCGACGACGCCCGACAGCTTCACCCCAATCAGCATGAGGACTAGAATGAGCACGACCCTGGGACCGCTCGCGACGACCCAGTCCACCGTTTGTTCAACGTACTTTCCGAAATCGATGTTCATGGCCTACTCCTTATCCCAAGAAATCATCTCGATTGTGCTATGCCTTGGCGTTCTTCTTTCGCAGAAGGTACGTCGCCAGCAAGATGCCCGTCACGAGGCCCAGGATGAAGGTCAGCATCAGAAGCAGCGCGCGCGACATCTCAACCGTCCAGAAAAGAATGCGGGCCTGAGCCGGCTCGGTGTTCTGCACGACAATGATCAGGGTGAGAATCGAAACAACGGCAATCGCGATCAGTTTGGCTTTCTTCATGGGCACTCCCCTTCACCATTCTTCGGGCATGACGAAATCTCGTCACCCGTGATTCTATTCACCGTCAGACAACGACGTAGGAAAGACCTTGTGTTGCACGCCGGGACCGTTTCGCGTCGTCCGGAGAAACCTCTTACGGTTCGTCCCGGAATCGGTTCTGAGGTTCTTCGAATTCGGTGCGCAACCTGGGCAAAGCGTGCGGGTAATTCGTTTGGATGAACTCGACCAGCTTCTCTCTGACGTGACAGCGGAGATTCCAGGCCAACGAGGCATCTTCGGCACTCATGAGCGCACGAAGCTCGACCGTGCGCTCCGAGGTGTTCGTGACCTGGAGCCCGCACACCTTGCGGTCCCAGAACTCGGAGCCTTCGAGAATGCGCCGCAGTTCCGCGCGGATGGCCTCAATCGGGACGGTGTAGTCCACATAAAGGAACACGGTTCCCAGGACCTCCGCCGAAGCGCGGGTCCAGTTCTGGAAGGGGCGTTCGATAAAGTAGGTAATTGGGACAACGAGACGCCTAAGGTCCCAGATTCTGACGACCACGTAGGTCAGGGAGATTTCCTCGATCCGGCCCCATTCGCCTTCGACAATCACAACGTCGTCGATCCGGATCGGCTGCGTGATGGCGATCTGCAATCCGGCGATGAAGGTCCCGATCGTTTTCTGGGCGGCCAGACCGACGACCACGCCGACGATCCCGGCCGAGGCCAGCATGGCCGTTCCGAGCTGCCTTACTTTGGGAAAGGTCATCAGTATGGCCGCCACGGCGATGACGATAATCACGACGACCACGAGGCGCCGCAGGACGTTCAACTGCGTGTGGATTCTCCGGGCGAGCAGGTTGTCCTTGACATCCACCTTGAAGCGAAGGACCGCGACGTCTCTCAAGACGGACGTGCTCCTGATGAGCAGCCATGAGACCAGGCCGATGAGGACCAAAGCCACAATGTGTTTCACAAAGTCGCCTAATCCCGCAGGGACCCCCGAGACGTCGGCCGCCAGGCGAATGGCCACGACCGCCATGAGCCACGCGGCCGGCCGCCGAAAGTGCTTTAGAACCAGCTCATCGACGGGCGAGACACTGCGTTTGGCGAAACGGCTGAGGAGCTTCACGATCAAGTAATGGCACGCCAAAGCCACACCCACGGCAATCAGCGCTGCAACAAGAAACCTGATCCAACCCTGCCAATCGTCCACGATACTCCACATAATCCTGCCCTCCCTGGCACGTTCCTATTCTTGCCGCACCGTCGCTCCGAGGCGGCTCGTCATGGCCTGGCGCCGCCCGTCATGCTACTGAGACCCAGGGAACTTGCAAGAAGAATCTGACGGCCCGCCAACGCAGGCGGGCGCTCTCAAAACACGGAAATCATAGCGGAGTTGTCGCCGAGGATTCGCACCGTGGCGAAGGATCAGCGCAGCGAGATTCGGAACGACAGGATCGGCGCCTTTTTGCCGCCCCCGAGAGAGCCACGCGATCCGGTGACGACGGGCGGAAGAAGATTCAGCGCGAGGACGAAATCCGGTTGGCCTTTCACGGATTTTCGTTGGGCTCCGGCGGCAACGGCTCCTCCGGAACTTCCACCGGCGGCTCGACCGGCGGTTCGGCCGTTGCCTCGGCGGCCGCGTCCTTCTGCAGTTGCTCGATCAACGCCTGCTGCTCGGCCACGAGAGCCCTCAACTCGGCGATCTCCTGCTCGAGAGCCGCCGTTGCCCCGGCCTGTCCGCTGGAACGGGCGGCGAGTTCCTTGATCACCTCCTGAGCCTGCTGGGCCACCGTGGCCGCCTGGTTCCGCTCCTCGATAGACCGAGCGACCTTCTCTTCGAGCTCGTCGCGACTCTGTCTGACGGCATTGAACTCGGCCCTCAAGGTGGAGGTCTCCTTTCGGGCCTGCTCCAGGTTGAACTTCAGCCGTTCCACCGTAGCCTTGGCCTCGGCGGCCTCCTCTTGTGCCTGCTGCAGGCCGCGGTTTGAACAGCCGGCCAGGACAACCGACAGAAGGAGCCATCCGGTCAATACGACAAGTGACATTTTGGCAGGTCTCGACCGCATGTGCGGCAGAGCCCCCCGTCCTATGGCAGCCTTGGCTGGCTTCATTTGCGTTCTCCTGCAGGCGCCGGCTCGAAGATCCTGCTCCATCGCCTCTGCGGCCTGCTCTGCCAGAGACGCTTGTGATACGCATAGCTGGAGATCAGGGGCAGAACCGAGGTCGCCTCGGCGAAGACCATCTGCTCGTGGGAGGTATCCACCTTGCCCCAGGAACAGGCCTCCTTCAGCGTGGAGCTGGAACACGCGCCGTCGCGGACATCCGCCACGGTAATCTGAACGGCGTATTTGTGCATGTCGACGGACCGGCCCAGGATCTCGGCGCAGACCACCGTGTCCTGCGCGAAATTCTTCGGCACGCCCCCGCCCACCATAAAGAGCCCGGACACGGGCGATCTCATCTTGATCTCCGTCAGCTCCCGGAAGTCCTTCACCGAATCGATCGAGACGTGGGCATCCGGGTTCTCATACTGATGCTTCACGAGGCCAAACCCGGCGCTGGAATCGGAGAAGGCCGGACAGAAAATCGGCACGTCGCGCTCGTAGGCCGCCTGGACGAGAGAGTCCTCCTTCCTGGCGTTGGTTGTCAAATACTTGCCCATGTGCCGAATGAACTCCCGGGAGGAACAGGGCTGTCGTTCCAGGCCGTCGGCGATCTCCTTCACCGTACGATCGCAGGCCTGAAGCTGCTCCTCATCGATATACGTGTCATAAATCCGGTCGATATAGAACTCTCTAAGCATCTTATCGTCCACGACGGCACTGCCTCTGTAGTGCCGGAAGCCCAGGGCCTCAAAAAAATCCATATCGACGATCGCGGCCCCGGTGGCGACGATGGCATCCACCATGTTGTGACGCACCATGTCGATATAGATCTGCATGCATCCGCCGGCGCTCGTGCTGCCCGCCAGGGTAAGGATGATCGTGCAGTCCTTGTCCGCAAGCATCCTGTTAAGGGTGTCGGCGGCCCGGGCGGTATCCCGGGCGGTGAAGGACATGCCCCGCATGCCGTCGATGATCGGCGTCGCGTCGAAGCTCTTGATGTCGATGTGCTCGATTGGGTCCCGGAGAACATCCTTCTTATCCATGATCACCTCGGAATTTGTAGCTGAGTATCTTATAGATCAGTTTGGCCGCCAGGAAATCCGGAGCCCAGTTGCCCTCCACCGGGCATAGCTCAACGACGTCGAAGCCCACAACCGTTCTCCGACGACACACGGCTCTCAGGAGGTCCAGAACATCGTACCACAGCAGCCCGCCCGGCTCGGGGGTCCCGGTGGACGGCATGATGGATGGATCAAACACATCCAGGTCTACCGTGACATACACCAGCTCCGTTAGTCCGGCGACGGCCGCGTCGATCCAAGTCGTGCTGTTGTGGATCTCCTCGGCCAGGAAGACCCGCTCCTTGTCGAGAGCCGGCCGTTCGGCCGCATCCATACTTCTGATCCCCACCTGGACGACCGGGCAGAGCTCTTTGATGCGGGCCATCACACAGGCATGGCTGTATCGGGATCCCTCGTATTCATCTCTGAGGTCGGAATGAGCATCGAGTTGCAGGACGCTCATGCCCGGATACTGGCGGGCATGCGCCTGGACCGCACCGATGCTCACCGAATGCTCCCCTCCTGCGAGCACGACAAACTTATTCTTCGCCAGGTGCTCCTGGACCCTTTGCCTGACCGTCTCGACCATCTCGGCAGGCGGCACGTCTCCGGAAATCGCCTCA
Organism: uncultured Phycisphaerae bacterium; assembly: GCA_965603505.1. Taxonomy (GTDB): domain Bacteria; phylum Planctomycetota; class Phycisphaerae; order Sedimentisphaerales; family Anaerobacaceae; genus PLanc-01. Next base: position 16,631 of record CBFDDG010000007.1, read on the forward strand.
TCCGTGAAAATGCCGTGCTGATACGCCTGTGAATCGGTCTCAATGTCGTACAGCTCCATATTCGCCGACGCATGGATGATGGCATCGGGGCCTCTGTCGGCCCCCTTGACCCACGTGCTCGTCCCGTCGTAAGGGACGGGAACCACCACGATTCGAGAGCGACCCTCCTCACAGTATTCGCGCGGCAAGGCCCCAAAATTGGCGGTTTCAGTCATTGCATCATCTACCCAGGCAGGAGGTCGGATTCTCAATCGAACAGGAACATCGCGATGGCCACCGTGGTGGTCCAGAGATCCTTCTGGCCGCGGGCGGTCTGTGTGATGTTCGAGGTTCGGATGATCATGCCGCTGGATTTGTAGACCTGCTCCTTCTCCGACCATGCCTTGTTCGGGTCCACCTCCAGCCCGAGGGTGGTTCCGAGCATGCCGGCGGCGAGGTCTTCGGCCAAATCGGCCGCCTCGTTCTGGTTCATGCCGTGGCCGTGGACCTCGCTGAGATAGCCCCACTTCGTGCCATCCTTCGGCACGGCGATGCCCACGGAGGAGGCAACCATACGACCGTGCTCATTGGTATCCGCCCGCGCCATGACACAGTAACAGATCCCCCCCGGCGTCAGTTGCGCCAGTCCCTTTTCCCGGCTGGCGATTTTGCACCGCGGCGGCAGGATCGACGAAACCTGCACCAGGTTCTGCTGGGCTACGCCCGCCTTTCGCAAGGCCTCCTCAAAGGACTTGAGCTGATACTTATGCCGACCAACGCCCTTGGTCAGAAAGACTTTGGTGGGAACCAAGCTTCGCATTTTCACCTCCCGCAATCTGCACCACGTTGTCCGTACTTCTGTCCTGCCCGAGTTCAGCTTGCGAATTATAGAAACCGGCCGTCCTTTGGCAACGAGAATATTCAAAAGGCCAGATATTGCCGGGCCTTGGTGAGCCGGGCGCCGATGTTTCCGATCTCCTCAAGATGCCGGAGGCGTTGTGTCCGCCGTAACCGAAGGATGCGACTGACCGTCACCGGGCCAAGCCCGGGCACGCGCAGCAGATCGAACCGGGATGCACGATTCACGTCGAGCGGGTAGAATTCCGGATGATGCTCCGCCCAGGCTTCCTTCGGATCGGTCCGGAGCGACAGAAAACCACGCTCGTCGAGCGGGATATCAACATCCTTGAAGCCGTATTTGCGCATCAGGAAGTCCACCTGGTAGAGGCGGTGCTCCCGCGTCAATACGTCGCCCAAGCCGTCTCGACCGGCCTGCTCGGCCCCAAGCGACGCATCGCCCAGACCCCGCTGGTAGGCGCTGAAGTAGATTCGGTGCATTCTGAGCCGGTCGTAGAGCCCCCACATGTATCGGACGATCTCGGCGTCCGATTCCCCGGCAGGCCCGACGACGAACTGCGTCGTCTGCTTGACCTTCTCGAACCGCGCACCGCGCGCCGTCAGTTGGCTGATACGTTTGATGGGCTCGATGATATCGCGCAGGTAGTTCTTCCGGCTCGACAGCCGGGCGAGGTTCTCCGTGCCGGGCGTCTCGATGTTCAGCGATACGGCACTGGCGAGCGACACGGCCTCCTCGATCGCGGCATCGCCGGCGCCGGGGATGATCTTCAGATGAATGTAGCCCTTGAATCGATGCCTCTGTCGTAGCAGACGGGCCGTCGTGTTGAGCCTGTCCATCGTCGCGTCGGGTGAGCCGATGACGCCGGAGCTCAGGAACAATCCGAAGACCTTCCTGCGATTGAAGTAGTCGAGGAAGACACGCACGGTCTCTTCCGGGCTGAGGCTGCACCGCCGGATATCCTGCTGTTCCCGCAAGGGGCAGTATCGGCAATCGTTCGTGCAGACGTTCGAGATCAGCGTCTTGAACAGGACGCTCCGGCCGCCGTTCGGCAGCGTTACCGGATAAATCCACCGGCCGTCGCCGCCGCGTCGCCGCCCTTCGTCCCGGCTCGTGCCGCACGCGCAGGCCAGATCGTACTTGGCGTCATCACTGAGAATTTCCAGCTTCCGGCCCGTATCCGGCTTGGAAATGATTCCCACCATGCTTGATCGAATCCTTTCCCCAGACCATCGCATCCATGCGCGACCATGCAGCACTGCGACGACATCGGCATTGTAACGCCGAGCCACCGAACCGAAAAGGCAAAAAGTCGGACTTCGGCTTTCTGGAGTGGCCTGGGCCCCTCGCATTGCTCTGATTTCGGGCGATGGCATGCACATCCGGGCCGTGATTCCACGAGACACAGCCGGCCCGCAGAGCACCGAAGCTGTCACCCGCATCGGTCGGCTCTGAACGTTCGACTTGACGTAGACACTCCCTGTCGGGTATACTGCACAAGGAGTATCTCTCTTACGCAGTGACGTGACCTGTATCGGTGGGCAGGTGCCGTTTTCTTGTCCAGAGCAGGGGGAATGGAGGATGCAAGAGGATGACGGAAGCAATCTCGGACGGGCCTGTCTCGTGTTCGACCTGATACAATAGGCAGGCCGGGAATAGCCAATAGCACATCAGCCCATCATAACGGAGGGAGAGTCTGGAGGTGGAGGCAGATGGCCGTGACGACTTCGACGCACATCATGAAGGTAGACTCGATCCGTTCACTCCTTCGACGTAAGGCATCTCAATCAGGAGGTGGAGAAATGATCGGCAGATTCCGACAGACGATGGGGATCGTGCTTTGTACCGTCCTGGCCTGGGGCAGTATGGCCTCAGCGGTCACGCTCTCGGGCCGCGTGTATGAGGGTCAAACCGGGGTCGAGCCGCCGGCCGCCAAGGCCATACAGGGGGCGACGGTCAGCCTCTACGGCGCCGATGACGCCGGCCAGATGGGCACGTATATCACGCATACCACCACCGACAGCGACGGTTGGTATGGCCTGTGGTTCTCGACCCGGGGCGATACGACGGTCTACGACTACTACAACATTGTTGCGACGGCGCCCGCCGGCTACACATCCGAAGGGGCTACGAGCGTCAGCGGCAGTGTGGAGGTGACGGATTGGATTCAGTACGAATATGACTGGCTCTCCCAGACGACGACCGGCAACAAGTTCTGGTTCTTGCCCGTGACGGCCCCGCCGGAGAATCGGCCGCCCGTCGCCAACGACGATTCGGTCACGGTCTTGCGCGATCACGCCATAGAAATCTACGTGCTAAACAACGACAGCGACCCGGACGGCGATGCGCTATCCGAAGACAGTGTTACGGATCCACCTCACGGCGAAATTCCACTCATCTATCCCGGCGGTTCTGGTGGTATTGTCTACCAGCCTGATCCTGGATTCGTAGGGACCGACACGTTTGACTACACAGTCACCGATGGCAGAGGCGGCACAGATACGGCTACCGTAACGGTGTATGTGGTGGATGAGCAGACGCCCCCGGAGCCTCCCGAAGGAGAGTGGGATTTCGGTGACGCGCCGGAAGGCAAGATGGGACGTATTACCTACTACTATCCCACAACCATGGAAAACAACGGAGCCCGGCACAGGATTGATGTTCAGGGGCCATGGCTGGGTGCATGGTCGAGTTGGGGGGCTGGCTCCCCGCCTGATGCTGAGCCCGGCGGCCAGCCCAATGTCGATGCCTTGGGCGATGACGACAATGGCAGCGATGACGAAAGTCGGGAGTGGGTGATGGGCTCGCTTATGCCGGGGCGAACGACAGATCAACGGCTTGGAGTATATGGAGGAGGTGGGCATGTTGATATCTGGATTGACTCCAATCAGGATGGCAACTGGCAGCATCCTCAAGAGCGGGTTTTCTCGCGTGACTTGGCTGACGGTGACCATTGGGTTAGCTATGTAGTGCCTGCCGATGCAGTCCTCGGAGAGACCTATGCGAGGATGCGAATCAATAGTGGGGGGCCGCTTCCACCACATGGCCCCGCCGATGATGGCGAGGTTTCGGATGAGAAGGTGATCATCTATGGACTGGATTACGGCGATGCTCCGGATCCGCCCTATCCCACGCTTGAGGTCAATGGCGGTCCCTGCACGAGAGTGACGGACGGTCTGTTCTTCGGCACCAGTGTTGACGGGGAACTGGACGGTCAGCAGGACGCTCATGCCCTCGGCGATGACAACGACGGCACGGACGACGATGACGGCGTCACATTTCTGACCAAGCTGATCCCGGGCCGGGAGGCGACGGTTGCCGTGGTCCTGTCAGGGACGAGGATTGGCGACGGCCACGGCAATCAGGAGGAGTTCTTCGCCTGGATCGACTTCAACCGGAACGGACAATGGGAAGACAGTGAAATGATCATCCGCCAGGAGATAGACACGCACACAGGTACCTGCACATTCATAGTTCCCAATGGGGCCCTGCTGGGATCGACGTATGCGAGGTTCGCCCTTGATATTCTCAGTACCTGGAACCCGAGTCCAAAGCCGACGAATGAGACGATTTGGCTGAATGATATCGGTGAGGTTGAAGACTATGAGATCGTAATCGGCGAAGACGGGCCCTATCCCGCTGGGCCGCCGAGTGGCGGGGATTGTGGCGATGCCAATGGTGACGGTGTCGTCGACATGACGGATGCTGTCTACATCCTGGACTACCTGTATCTCGGCGGCCCACCGCCCACCTGCGATCTGCCCTATTGCTGCGCGGATACAGATGGAAGCGGCTTGGTGGACATAAGCGATGCGACAACTCTCCTGCAGCATCTGTTCCTCGGCGTCCCGCTGCCCGCCAACGCCTGCTGCCAGGGGTCCGGACAGCCACAGCTCGATTGGGGCGATGCGCCCTATGACGGCAAGGACTACTTCTACCCGGAGGCCAGCCACGTTCCCGGCCCCGCCTGGCTCGGCGATCTGAGCGATCAGCCGGACTTGGAGCCAACCATGCTCCGGGACTTGCAGGCCCTGGCGGACGATAAGAACAACAAACCCGACGAGAACGGGCTGATATTGGCCAAGTTCGTAAAGGACCCGGGGGCATTGAGCACCCTGCGGTACAGATTCGTATTCAACCCCCAGCACGGGTATACCGCAGCCCAGTGGATCGACTGGGACGGAGACGGGAACTGGGGCAGCGACGAGGGGGGGTACTCAGCGACCTACGGAGCGTCATGGGCTGCCTCCAAGAGTCAAGTCGGCGAGATCATGTGCGGATATATCGTTCCGAATGCGACCACGCCTGGCCCGACATACCTGCGTCTGCGAGTGTATGACGGATATCAGCAGAGCCCGTCGCCGGCGGGCCCGGCCGGTCCGGGTGAGGTGGAGGATCACCTGATCGAGATCGAGCCCGGAGGTCCGGCATTACCGTCCGGCGGGATCATCGTCGGCCTGAAATGGAACGATCTGGACGGCGACGGTCTCCTGGACCCCGGCGAGCCGCGGCTGGCCGGCTGGACCATCCGCTACGACAGCAACGGCGACGGTATACTGGATTCCCGGGATGCCTCGACGACCACGGGCACCGACGGCCAGTTCACGTTTACCGGCGTCAGACCCGGCACCTACCTGGTGGGCGAAGACCAGCAGCCGGGCTGGACCCAGACCTTCCCGCTGGAGCCGGGGACCCATACCGTGACGGTCCAGCCGGGCCAGAAGTTCTTCATCGGCCTGTTCTTCGGCAATCGTGAGTCGGGACCGGGCGGCGCGGGCGGCATCCGTGTGCATTTGAAGTGGTCGCAGCCGCCGATTGAGATCGATCCGGACGTCGAGGAGCCACCGGTGTTCTGCGGCTGGGGCGAGTCCGCTTGCTCCACGGAGCAGACCGGTCAAAGGCGCCAATGGCGCATGCTGGTCGACGATTTCCGCTGCCTGGGTGACATGCCGATCACGGCGATCCGCTGGTGGGGCTCGTACCAGAGCTGGCAGTCACCGGAGGTGCCGGAGCATCAGCCCCTGGCCTGGCATGTCGGCTTCTGGACCAACACCGTCGACGGTCTCGCGCCCGAAGAGCTCTATCCCGAGCGTCTCGTCTGGTCGCTGGTGCTGCCGAACGAGCGGGTTCTGCGCCGGTCGAAAGGACTCTGTGAGTTTCCGCAACAAGTCTCGGAGATGTGCTTCGCACATGGTGTACGCTTGGAGCCCCAGGAGTGGTTCCATCAGGCCGAGTTCGCGAGCAACGAGGGCGTCTTCTGGCTCAGCGTCACGGCGGTCTATCCGCCCGATGCGGAACCGGTCAATCTGTGGAACTGGACGACGCGACCTCACACGTGGGGCCGGGGCGCCCAGATGCCCGCCATAATGGGCGAGTGGCCTTCGTCGGAGGAGCGACTGTCCCCCGGCCGGATCACGCCGGTGGAGACAGCGCGATTGTGCCGCGAGACCCGGACGTACGACCTGTGCTTCGACCTGCTAACGGAGAGCCCGTGGGTCAAGTGGGACCAGCCGTTTGTGGGCCTGAGAAAGTGGCCGGGATACGCGGACCACATCTCCACCGCATTCGAGCCTCCGCGTGGAGCCTTGACGGTGCAGCGTCAGGTGGCGGACGACTGGACCTGCGAAAGCGCCGATCCCATCACCGCGATCTCATGGCAGGGCTCGTATCTCGGCTACGGATACGAAGGCTGCAAGTGCGACGAAGTCGTGGAGCCGCGTCGGCCTGACTATTTCCTGCTGTCGATCTGGGCAGATACGCCCCCCGTGGGGCAGAGACAGGAACGCCGTCCCAGCGAGAAGGTCTGGGAGTACGCCGCCTATGACTACGATGAGGTCCTGGTGGGCTACGACAGGCAGCCCGAGGGCGAACCGAACGAGGCGGTCTTCCGCTACTCGGTGCGTCTGCCGGCCGAAGCGTGGTTCCGACAGGAGACACCGGAGGCGGTCTTCTGGTTCAGCGTCACGGCGGTGTTCGAGGGCTCGGCGACCCAGATCCCCTATCACTGGGGCTGGACCAGCCACGAGCACACCTTCGGCTCGGCGGCCATGGCAACCAACTACGATGCAGGCACGCCGCGATGGCAGGAAACGCTCGATGACGGCGTCTGGCCCGTCGACATGTCGTTCACGTTGTACACCGCACCGCAGTCGGGAGCGATCGCCCACTGGCGGCTCGACGAGACACAGGGGACCATTGCCGCCGATTCGGTCGGCGGACACGACGGCAACGTGCACGGAGCGACTTGGACGCAGGGCGTCGTCGGCGGTGCACTGCGGCTCAATGGCGAGAATTGCGTCGAGGTTGCCGATGATGCCGCCTTCGATCTCACCGAGGCGATTACCGTGGCGGCCTGGGTGAACCTCGAAGCCGTGCCTGCCGAGTGGATCGGGATCGTGACCAAGGGCGATTCGACCTGGCGGTTGTCGACCCTGCTGAGCGAAAGGCGGTTCCATTTTGCCGTGAACGACCCGGAGGGCGTCTTCCATGCAGTGGACGGGACCACGCGTGTGGGCTTGAACGAATGGCATCACGTGGCTGGGACCTACAGCGCCTCGCATCTGCGTCTGTACGTGGACGGTGTGGAGGACCCGGTGGGTCCTGCAGCGTATACCGGCCCGATCAACACCGATGATTTCCCCGTCTGGATCGGCGCCAATGCAGAGCGGCCGGGACGCAACCTCGTCGGCCGGATCGACGACGTCCGGATCTACGATCGGGCTTTGAGCGAAACAGAAATAGTTGACCTTGTGGCGCTGACCGACTAAACGGCTTCGAGGCAGCCAGTTCCTGGACCGCAGCGCTACAGGGGTTCTTCGTGTCCGCCCTGATCGACGACGTCCGCATCTACGACCGAGCGGCGAAACCATAAGGTTTGCTTGGCAAACACCGACGGGCTGGCGGTCGAGAAGGCTGTCAGCTCCTTGTCCATTACCCCCGGGGTGTACTTCGCCGGGCGCTTACTTTACGCTTGAGAACGCCGGGACAAGCGGGTATACCGTCCATAGTATCCTATCGAGCCAAGTCTGTTGAAAGGGTCGCAGCCATGGAGCATGAGAAGGCCGGTGGACGTTCGAGTGAGGGACTGTCGCGGAGGAGGTTCATGCGGCAGGCCGCAACGGCGGCGGCATTCGCCGTCGTGCCCCGGCACGTGCTGGGTGGCCGGGCAGTTGCGGCGCCGAGCAAGAAGCTCAACATCGCCGGCATTGGCATCGGCGGTGTCGGCCGCAGCTTTCTCCGGGGCTGCGCGGCGGAGGAGACGGCGCGAATCGCCTTCCTGTGCGACGTGGACCACGAATACGCCAAGCCGGTCTTCGAGGAGTACCCCGAGGCGAAGCGGTATCGCGATTATCGCGAGATGCTCGACAAGGAGGCCGACAACATCGATGCGGTCCTCGTAGCGACGCCGGACCACAGCCATGCCTGCATCTCGATGGAAGCGGTCAGACGGGGCAAACACATACTGTGTGTCAAGCCGCTGACGCGGACCATCCACGAGGCGCGCACGCTGGCCGAGGCCGTGCGCAAGGCTGGGCTCGCGACACAGGTGACGGCCTCCTCCTCCACGAGCGACAGCGCGTGCAGCCTGTGCGAGATGATCTGGGACGGCGCGATCGGCGAGGTCCGCGAGGCGCACTGCTGGTCGAATCGGCCGCTGTGGCCGCAGGGCATGGCCCGGCCGCACGACCACGACCCCGTGCCCGCGCATCTGGATTGGGACCTCTGGATCGGACCGGGCGAGATGATCCCCTTCAAGGCCCACTGGGGCAGGGACCATCTGGTCATGCAGCAGGCCAAGTACAAGTACCCGTTCGACGCGGTGTACCACCCGTGGAACTTCCGCGGCTGGTGGGATTTCGGCACCGGCGCTCTCGGCGACATGGGCTGCCACCATTTCAACGCGCTGTTCCGCGCCCTGAAGCTGGGCCACCCGACGAGCGTCTGGGCCAGCTCAACGAAAGCGATGCCCGAGGCGACGCCGCTGGCCTCGACGGTCGCGTGGGAGTTCCCGGCACGCGAGGGCATGGAGCCCGTGACGGTCTTCTGGTACGACGGCGGGATCAAGCCGCCTCGGCCGCAGGAGTTGGAAAAGGGCCGCGACTGGCCGAACGAGGGCAATCTTTACGTGGGCGACAAGGGCAAAATCCTCGGCGGCACGAACGGCGGGCGAATCATCCCGGAGTCGAAGATGCAGAGCTACAAACGCCCGCCGAAGACACTGCCCCGCTCCAACTTCCGGAACAACGCCACCGGCGAATGGATCCGGGCCTGCCACGGCGGCGAGCGGGCAAGCTGCAATTTCGACGTTGGCGGCCTGCTGGCCGAGATCGTCCTGCTCGGCAACATCGCGATCCGCCGGGGCAAGAAGCTCTACTGGGACGGTCCGAACATGCGATTCACAAATGACCAAGGTGCGAACCAGTATATCCAGGAACCCTATCGCGCAGGCTGGAGCCTGTAGCGATTTACTATCGACGATTTACGATTTATTATTTGGCCAGCATCTTTGTCACGGAAGGTTCCCTTGTTCGGGCGGCGGCGGCAGGGTGTGCTATGCACACCGTCTTTTTTGGGAGGTCTACCATGAGTCATCCATATCGAGTCGTGCAACCTTTGGTAGTTGGGATCGCGATCCTGGCCATCCTGAGCGGGTCGGCGTTCGCCAGGGTGAACTGGGTCCTCAAGAGCAGCACCACGGGCGATTTGCCGACACCGAACGAAGGGTCGCAGCAGACGTGCTGCGTCGTCTTTGACATCGACAAGGACGGCGTGGACGACTTCATCGTCGGCGAGCGGACGAAGGCCCCTTCGGTCGTCTGGTACAAGTACAACGGCGCGGGCTGGAACAAGCACGTGATCGACGCCGGGCCCCTCCACCCGGAGGCCGGCGGCGACGCCTGTGACATCGACAAGGACGGCGACCTCGATCTCATCCTCGGCCAGGACTGGATCGGCAACGAACTCTGGTGGTGGGAGAACCCCTGCCCGAATTTTGATAAGCCCTGGACCCGGCGTTTCGTCAAAAACTCCGGTGGCAAGAAGCACCATGACCAGAGCTTTGGTGATTACGATGGCGACGGCAAGGTCGAGTTCGTCACGTGGAATCAGGGGGGCAAGAAGCTGCTGTTCTACAATATCCCAGGGGACCCGAAGACGTCCGGCCCGTGGACGCCCGCGCCGATCTATCAATGGTCCTCCGGCCGCGAGCGCGAGGGCTTCCCGTCGATCCCCGTCGATATCGATCTCGACGGCACGCTTGACATCGTCGGCGGCGGGCGATGGTTCGAGCACGTGGACGGCAGGAAGTTCAGAGAGCACGTCATCGACAGCGAGATGACGTTCACGCAATGCGCCGCCGGACAGCTCGTCAAGGGCGGCCGGCCCGAGGTGGTCTTCTCGCCGGGCGACATGGACGGCGGTGCGAACTGGTATCAGTGGAGCGGCAAGCGCTGGTTCACACACACGCTCCGCCGGGTCCTGCACGGGCACACCTGCGAGATCCGCGACGTGGACCGGGACGGCAATCTCGACATCATGATCGGCGAGATGGGCGATCCCGGAGCGGGTGACAACGCCAACATCTACATCTGGTACGGCGACGGCGCGGGCGGCTTCGAGGAGACCATCGCCTGGCATGGGCAGGGCATCCACGAAGGCAAGTTCGGCGACTTCGACGGGGACGGCGATCTCGACATCCTGCTCAAGCCGTACCACCACAACGCCCCGCGCCTTGATATCCTGCTGAACGGCGGGACGGGCGCGAAACCTATTGCGGATTCCGCGCCATGATGTGCACCACGAAGCTCTACATCGCGGGGGCGGGCCTTGTCCTGCTCGCAGCTTTCTGCTGTCCCTGCCGCGCGGGACAGTGGGACTTCGAAGAGGTCATCATCGACGAGGAGCCTCTCCAGCCGGACCGCGTCACCGATGTCGAGATCGTCGATATCAACGGCGACGGGCGGATGGACCTCTGGTACAGCGGCGCGAAGATCGCGCTCGACGAGCGAAAGTCCGCCTGGTACGAGCGGCAGGGCGGTGCGTGGGTTCGACACACGCCGTTCCCCGGTCCTTCGCTTGGCGGCAACTGGACCGATATCGATGGCGACGGCGACCTCGACCTGATTACCGGCCAGGACCGCAACCGAGCCATGACGGGCAACCACGCCCTGGTCTGGATGGCCAATCCGCTGAACGACGACGGCGATCCGGCCCACGACGTCTGGGCAGTCCATCAGATCCATCGCGACCCGGCCGACCCGGACGA
>CBFDDG010000008.1:0-27504 GCA_965603505.1 uncultured Phycisphaerae bacterium
CACGGGCCGAAGCCCACCAGCCCCTCAAGCTGGCGCGTCTGCCAATTCCGCCACCCGAGCTCACGCGGAAAACCGTATTATTTCCGCTGCAGCGAGCGTTGTCAACCGCGTTTCCAAGGATTCGCCGATGGAATCTGCTTTTCGCTCCGGGCGGGCCCCTCTTCAGGTGCCCCGCTTGTTATCCCAGAGCACGATATGCAGCCGGTGGCCGAACCGAAAGTCGGTCTCCTTGCACAGGGTCCCCACGGCCGGGGCCTTCCGCAGGAATTCCTCGCGCGTTCCGGCCTGGGGCATGAGCATCACGCGGTCGGCCCTGACGGAGTCCAAGCCGTCAAGGATGGCGCGGACCTCGCGGATGTCCCCGGGCGATTCGATCACGAACTTCAGTTGATACGGGTAGACGCTGATGAGTTGGTTCAAGATCTCGATATCGGGCTCGGGTGCCCGGTGGGAGGCCGGCGCCTTGGCCCCGGCGGCGTTGGCCAGTTTCGGGCTGATGCTCATCAGGTCGCACGCCAAGTCGGGGACGAAGAGCACACCGGCGGTTTCGATCGTGATATGCTTTCCCGCCGCCTTCAGAAGGTGCGTCAAATCGGCAAGCCCCGGCCTGACCGACAGGTCCCGGTCCGCCAGCGGCTCGCCGCCGGTCAGAACGGCAAACCGGGGCGACCAACGGTTGACCTGTTCGACGATCCGCGCCGGCGTGAGATCCACTCCGTCCGCATAATCCCACGCAAATGCCGTGTCGCACCAGCGGCACCGGAACGGGCAGCCGGCGAATCGCACGAAAACACTCGGCAGGCCAACAAGGGCCCCCTCGCCCTGAAGGGCGCAATACATCTCATGTACGTACATCGCTTCGGTCCATGTATTCAATAGGGTCGCGTAATCCCGCCTCGGCAAAACCCTTGAGGCGGAGTCGGCACGAGTCGCACCGACCGCAGCTTCGCCCCTGTGGGTCCGGGTCATAACAACTGTGGCTCAGTGAGTAATCCACGCCAAGGTGGGTGCCCGCCCGAATGATCTCGGCCTTGGTCATGTCGATGATCGGGGCATGGATTCGATACTGCCCCTGACCTTGCACCGCGGCCGCCGTCGCCAGGTTGGCCATTGCCTCAAAGGCGGTGATGAACTCCGCCCGACAATCAGGATAGCCGCTGTAATCCGTCGAATTGACCCCGATGTAAATGTCGAAGGCACCCAGCACCTCGGCCCAGGCAAGGGCATAGCTGAGAAAAATCGTGTTGCGCGCGGGGACATAAGTCGGCGGAATCGCTGTTGATTCGCCCAACTGCGGACGATTTTTCGGCACCTGGATCTGTGAGTCAGTAAGCGCGGAACCCCCGAACACCCGCAGGTCGATGCCGATCAGCCGATGCTCGACAGCGCCGAGGGCCCCGGCCACTCTCGCAGCCGCATCGATCTCGCGGCTGTGACGCTGTCCGTAACGAAAGGTCAGCGTATGGCACAGGAAACCCTCGTCGCGGGCGAGCGCCAGAGTCGTCGCGGAATCGAGTCCACCACTGAGCAGCACAATTGCTTTTCGGCCCGCCATCTCAACGCCCTTTCGGCCAGGGATAGTCATTCGAGCCGGCGACTTGTTCGACCGGTCCGGCCGGCAGCGTCTTCTGCCAAGCGAGCACTCGCGCAGAGAGTCGCTCGACAATATCCCGGTGCCGGTCGGCGAGGTTGTCCAGCTCGGTGGGGTCTCCTGGAATATCATACAGTTCGATGCGGCTGCGATCCGGATTCATCAGCAGCTTCCATCTGCCGTCGCGTATGGCCAGCATGGGGCACCTGTGGACCATGTCCCCGAAGACACGGAACCTCCACTCCCACATGAGAGGTTTGCGACGCTTGTGGGGGGTGCCGAGGAGGGTTTCGGAGATGTCTTCGCCGTCAAGGTCCAGGCCGGCCGGCAGCCCGACGCCAGCCAGGCGGCAAATCGTCGGCAGCCAATCGACCCCGGCGACAACGGTCTGATCATCGACCCGACCCGCCGGCGCCCTGCCGGGACAGCGAACGATATACGGCACACGAACTCCACCCTCGTAAAGGCTACGCTTGCGTCCGCGGAAGGGGCCGGTGCTGCCGATCCCACTGTGCACGGCATTGCGGATGTTGAGGTCTTCCGGCCCGTTGTCGCTGGAAAACACGATGAAGGTGTTGTCGCGCAAGCCAAGCGCATCGATTCGCTCGACCAGCCGGCCGATTTGGCGGTCGAGATCGGATACGGAGGCGTAGTAGATCTGCTTGACTCCCTCATACGGGACCCCGGCGGGTGCATACCGCTTATACGGCTCCATCTGTTCGGGCGTGGGGTGCAGCGTCGCATGGGGAACCAGCGTCCAGACGTTGACATAGAACGGCTGATCGCGATGGTTCTCGATGAAAGCGATGGCGCGATCCACGATCTGCGCGGTGGATTTGGCCCGGAAATAGGGATCATCCCGACCCGCAAGCTGAGGCCCGGAAGAGTTGACGGTGCAATGTTCCTCGAAGCCGTAGGCTCCAGGCGCGGGCGCGTCCTTTCCGGAACCGAGATGCCATTTGCCGAAGTGCCCGGTCGTATAGCCGGCCCTCTTGAGCAGCCTCGCTACGTTCGGCACCTCGGGATCGAGCCAGTTCGGCATGCCGCGGGCCTTGTTCTGCTTATCGGCGGCGAAATGGCCGTGAATCCGAAGTCGGGCCGGGAACTGCCCCGTCATGATCGCGGCCCGCGAAGGCGAGCAGACGGAGCCGCTGACGTAGAACTGTGTGAAGAGGGTGCCCTGCTCGGCGAGGCGGTCCAGATTGGACGTTCTGATCTGCTGGTTGCCATAACACCCGAGGTCGCCCCAGCCCAAATCGTCGGCAAAGATGAAGACGAAGTTCGGTTTGGCCGGGGAGCCCGAGGCTCGAACCGGTGACAGCGATGGCGGCACAGCAAGTGCAAGAGCCGCCTTGCAGCAGCCGGCCATGAACCTTCGCCTGCTTGTCGTGACTGCGCAACGCATAACTTGGACGCCCTTTCATCGAACAGGATCCGCGATGAATCGCCGGCCGAGACAAACCGGCCAAGCTCCAATCGTACCGCCGACGGTCGGGCCTGTCGATGCATTTTGCGAAGATTCGGGCTTGTCCGGCAGCGTCACGGACGCTATAGTGGGGCCAAAAGGAAGAACAAGGTATGGATATGGGTGAATGCGAAAAGATCGAGGTATTTGACAATCCGCGTCCGGGACGCGATTATACGATTACGATTCGCTGTCCGGAGTTCACGAGCGTCTGTCCCCGCACGGGCCAGCCGGACTTCGGCGAAATCACGGTGGACTACTGTCCGGACAAGAGTTGCATCGAGCTCCAGAGCCTGAAGTTCTATTTGCAGGGTTATCGCAGCAAGGGCATCTTCTACGAATCGTTGACGAACGATATACTGGATGACCTGACCGGCATATGTCAACCGCGATGGATGAAAGTGACGGCCCGATTCACGCCTCGCGGCGGCATTACGACCGACGTCGTTGCCGAGTACAAAGCAGGTACGTGACGTCTTTCTCTGAGGTATCCGAATGGCCATCAAGTTTCACTGCAACCATTGTGGAAAGAAGATCGAGGCTCCCGATAGTGCCGGCGGCAAATGGGGCAAGTGCCCGGCGTGCCACAACAAGGTCTACGTGCCACAGCCGCAGAGCAAGGAAGAAGAGCTCAAGCTCGCCCCCATCGACGAGACCGAAGAGCAGAGACGAAAACAATTGATGGATGAGACGTTTCAGATGACCCGGGACATCCTGCAGGAGCGGAATATCCCGGAGGCCGGTTCCGTCGCCGGTCCTTCGTCGGATATCAGTGAAGAGAAACTGACGAACCACATTATCGTGTACCTGCGGCAGATGGCCGACGGCAGCCTCGATGACGCTCAGCGCACGGCGGACCTCATTGTGCCGCACCACCGCAAGGCCATTATGATCCTGGACCAGATGGCGGCGAGTGACACGCCGGAGCCCGAATTGCAGGACGTTCCCATGCAGGTACTCTCAGGCCTGATTCGCAACCTGCGAACGCGAGTCAGCTAAGGAGTCCACGCGCCGGCCGCACAGACTCCGGAAATCTCCTGTAGAGCGTGCGATTCCTCCGCTCTGTTTCCAAACGTTCTCCAAGCCCGTCAAGCCAATCGGTTCGCACATCTTGCACACGGACTGACCGGCTTGGAGGGCGTTCGTTATCTCGCACCTGTCTCGGCGAAGATTCCGTACCCCGAGCCATCCTGATCCTGGCTGATCCAAACGACGACGTAGTCCCCGTCCGGGGACATCGCCACGTCTGGATACCACTGTCGTCCCGCCACACACGTATTCAAGGCGAGTGGACCGCCGTGAAACTCGCCCTCGCCGGTACAGCATTGCCCGAACACGCCGTAGCAGTCGCCATCCTGCCCCTGGCTTTCCCAGACGGCCAGATACTCACCCTTGCCGTTCGTGGCAATGCATGGATGGCCTTGATTCTCCTCGAGACAGTCGCTGATAACATAGGGCTCTGTGATGGGTGAGCCCTGTGAATCAAACGTCTGCATACAGATGTCGTGTGGGAATGGTCCGACGGCCCAGGTGAGAGCGAACTGCCCGGTTTCGCCGGCGGCGATGGAAGGGCCGTACCAACGGTTATAAAGGTCACCGGTAATACAAACGGCATCACCCGCAGGAGTGCCGTCCGCCTCAAACCGGCGAAGCAGGATATACTCACCATACGGCTGGTGGTAGGTATCGCCCATTCGAATCCACGTGACGGTGAATCTTCCGGAATCCTCCATGGCGACGTCGGGCCACCGGGCCTGGGCTCTTTCGGCGACCGGGAACTCCTCGCCGGCAGGCGAGCCATCCTCATTGTAGACCCGGCCCGCAGCAAAGCATCGCGCCCGTAAGCCCATGCCGCAATGGTTGGTCCAGATGATGGCGAAAGCACCGGCGGAGTTCATCCCTATGCTCGGTGTGGACTGAGCCACCGCCTCACGCGAGGTATTGACCAGGAACTCATCCGTTAGCGCCGCCCCCTGCGGATCGAACATTCTGGCAACGATGGCACGCTGCCCCTCTTGTACGCCGATCCACACGACGACCACCTTGCCCGAAGAGGATATTGCCACGGCCGGCCCCCAGTTGTCCACGTCGGCAACGGAGTCGTTTACCTTGAATTCACCGGCGATGGGCGTCCCATCGGCGTGGAAGCAGCGAGCATACACCCCCCCGCCTCGGCCATCGCTCGGGTTGCTCCGCCAGGCAACCGCGAAATCGCCGCCCTCGTTCGTCGCCACCGCCGGGTGCGTCTGATCGTGCTGTGTATACTGATTGACCTGGAATTCCGCCGAGCCACCGGCCGCGAGCGCCAGGACAGCGCAGAGCAGCGCATACAATCTCCCGCGAACCATGGTCATACTCCTTCCTCGTTTCCCAGACGGAAATCCCGCGTTGCATCACACTCACTGGTCCGCCAATTTCCGCCAATTGGTTTGATGCACGTACTACCTATTACGACGCATGTGGAACGACTTTGTTACAAAGAAAGCATGCCAAGGCAGTGGAATTTGCGGCAGAGCGATGTGCAGATACTGTCCTGCGGGCCGATGGATTTGAAGGCAGCGGTCCGGCGTCGAACGGCCGGCTCAATGTCCTGTAGAAGCAAGGGATTCGCGAAGCCGTCGTTCCCTGCTGGCCAAGCGCTATTGCCCGTATATAATGGACGTATCGAACCGCACGGACGTATGTATGCAGGAAGATACGGCTGTTGCCGGCGGCCGGCCCGGACGGCAGCCACAACGGAAGCTCGAACAACTTATAACTGTATTTAAGAAAAGGACTTACAGACAGAAAGGATGCAGCATGCATAGATGCCGCACAGTATTATCCTCTGTCCGCAGACTTGCACGTCTTTGTCTATCCCTGGTCGTGCTGACCACCGTGGTTGGCCGAGGGCCTGTGTTCGCCGCCGCGACCGACCCGATCCGGCTGCACCCGGAGAATCCCCACTACTTCCTCTGGCGCGAGAAGCCTGTGCTCCTGATCACATCCGGAGAACACTACGGGGCGGTGCTGAACCGCGCGTTTGACTACACGCCGTATCTGGCGGCACTGCAATCCCACGGCTTCAATCTCACACGCACCTTCAGCGGGGCGTACTGCGAACCGGTCGGCGCGTTCAACATCGAGAGAAACACGCTCGCCCCGGCCCGAGACGACCTGATCTGTCCGTGGGCTCGAAGCAATACGCCGGGCTACGCCAACGGCGGCAACAAATTCGACCTGACGAAATGGGACCCAGAGTATTTCCGGCGATTGGCCGACTTCGTGGCCGAGGCGGGCAAGCGCGGCGTTGTTGTCGAGTTGGTGCTCTTCTGCCCCTTTTACGAGGACGCCATGTGGGAGCTGAGCCCAATGAACTCCCGCAACAACGTCAACGGCGTCGGTAATGCGCCGCGCACCGAAGTCTACACGCTCAAGCACAAGGACCTGCTGGCCACACAGGAGGCGATGGTGCGCCGGATCGTCGAGGCGTTGAAGAATTTCGATAACCTCTACTACGAGATCTGCAATGAGCCGTACTTCGGGGGCGTAACCGAGGAATGGCAGGGCCACATCGCCCAGACGATCGTCAGGGCCGAGGCGGGATTCAAGAACAAGCATCTGATCGCCCAGAACATCGCCAACAAGTCGAAGAAAGTGGAGGACCCGAATCCACACGTTTCCATTCTCAACTTCCACTACGCCAAGCCGCCGACGGCCGTCGGGGAGAACTATCACCTCAACAGAGCGATCGGGGATGATGAGACGGGATTTGCCGGAGATGAGCGGGTCAAGCCGTATCGGCTGGAAGCGTGGGATTTCATCGTCGCAGGCGGCGCGATCTTCGACAATCTGGATTACTCGTTCACCGTCGGACACGAGGCGGGAGACGCCCCGATCAACGCGCCGGGCGGAGGCGGGCCGGAGTTGCGAAAACAGTTACAGATCCTCAAAGAATTCATCCATGATTTTGACTTCCTCCGGATGAGGCCGGACGACTCCATCGTCAAGAACGCTCTGCCGAAGGATGTTACGGTCCGCGTCCTGTGCGAGCCAGGCCAAGCCTACGCCGCGTATGTAAACGGGAGCAATCTCACGGAGCTTTCGCTCGACCTGCCGGCCGGTCAATACGGAGCGGAATGGGTGAACACGAAAACCGGCCGCGTCGAGAGCGCCCTGTCTCTCAAGCGCGACGGCGGTACACGCACGCTGCGGGTTCCCGCGTACACAGACGACATCGCACTGCGAATCCGAAGGCTGGCAAGGAATCGCAAGGCGCTGCTGTTCATCAGCGACTTCGAGGACCGGGATTTGAAAGGCTGGCGTGCCTCGGGGAATTCACCTGCCATCGTCGAGAAGCCTGCTCGCGCGGGAACATACGCAATGAAGAGTTCTCTGGACCGATATGGGGATCGCTACCCGAACCGTACGGAGGTCAGCGGGCCCCGCGCGGAGCTCGGCGGCGAGTACTGGTATGGGTTCAGCATTCTCCTGCCCGGAGATCACGTTCCTGACGAGATCTGGGAGATCGTGGCCCAATGGCACGGCGTGCCGGACTTCGACATCGGGGAAAAGTGGCGCAATCCGGTGATCGCCTTGTCCACGAACGGCGGCCGGTGGGGCTGGGTGAACCGCTGGGATGCCAAGAGGAATACGTTCCAGGCCGGGCAGCGGCAGTACGGCGGCATCCGCGAGTACGACCTCGGCCCCTACGAAACGGGCGTCTGGACGGACTGGGTCGTTCACGTCCGGTGGTCCTACGGCCAGGACGGCCTCGTGGAGGTCTGGAAGAACGGCCAAAAGGTCATCGATCAGACCGGCCCTAACGCGTTCAACGATGCCCATGGCCCCTTCTTCAAAATGGGCCTGTACAAGGGCTGGGGCGATCCCAAGAAGAGCAGCGATGCCGTGAGCAAGCGCCTTGTGTACCATGATGAATTCCGCATGGGAGGAGCCGACGCCGTCTACAAGGACGTCGCACCCGGCCCTCACTGATGCGGATCGTATGGTTCCGGCGGCGCAAGGCCTCGAATTGTTGCATCCGACGCCCCTGATTGCTGTTGAGTCGGGAGAAATGGCAGGGTATAATGGTCAGGATGCAGGTGAACAACGACATCTTGAGTTTGCTGGAAGCGAAAGGTGCCCAATTGGCCAAAGAGATACAACGCGCCGTGATTCTGCAGCCCGGCGCCCTGGGGGATTGCATACTGACGCTGCCTTTGGCGAAGCTCATCAAGGAGGCGCTCGATCTGGGCGGCGTCGATATCATCGGTCACGCCGAGTACGTCGGCATCCTGCCGGAACGAAGCTGCGTCGACGGCATTCGCTCCATTGATTCGGCGGAGTTGCATCGGCTGTTCGTCGAGCCGGGGAAATTCGATCTGGCCGACCACGACCCGCTCATCCACACGTTCATCGACTACTCCTGGATCATCAGCTTTCTCGGCGAGCCGGACGGTGACTTCGAACAGAATCTGATCTTTACCACGAATTGCAGCCACAGCGCGGAAATCATCACCCTGTCCTTGAAGCCACCGATGGGTAAACGACAGCACGTGGCCGAGTTCTTTGTGGAGCAGTTCGCTCGTCACAGCGGGTTGTCGGCGGAGCAGACCAAAATCGATGAGAAGGGTATTCTGATCAGGGTCACCGATGCGGACCGCGATTGCGGCGTCGATCTGCTGGAACAAGCGGGGATCGATCTGTCGAAGAGACTGGTCGTTGTGCATCCCGGCAGTGGAGGCCGGAAGAAGTGCTGGCATCTCGATAACTTCCTGACGGTCGCCAAGACGTCGCGTTCGCAGGAGACGGAAGTCGTATTGCTGCTGGGCCCCGCCGAGGTCGAGAGGCTTCGGCCCTCCGAGAAGGTGCGCATCCACGGTGTGGCGAAGTGCATGGCGCATTTGTCGCTCACGCAGGTCGTTGGACTGCTGAGTTGTGCCGACGCGTTCGTGGGCAACGATAGCGGTGTGACCCATTTGGCCGGCGCGATGGGGCTGCGAACGGTGGCCTTGTTCGGCGCGACCGAGCCGGCCGTCTGCCGGCCGCTCGGCCCGGCTGTAACCGTAGTGCATGATCCCGGGAATGATTTTGCGCAAAGACCGTCCCCCGCGCTTCAGAAGGCAGTGCTCGACGCTCTGGTTTTCTGACCGGCTCCCGCCGCCGCCTCGCTCCGACAGGCCCGACTGGCCGAATGCGACGGGTAAACGAGCACGTAAAGACACTTGCATGGTGCCTGCTTCCGGGGGCCGTGGATTCGTCTTTGCCTTTCGACGCGCCGGCCCGGCAGGTTTTTATCTGTCGGGTTGACTGTCTGGCCGATGGGACTAAACTATATGGGTTTGGCATGTGTGGACAATGGAACGCGCCGATACCAGCGACAGTTAGGAGCGAATCGATAGAATGAGCGGCTCCACGCACGAATGGACACTGGGTGACATAGCCAAGCACGTGGGCGGCCGCGTCTGCGGAAACCCGAACATCGTCATCCGAGCGGCGGGGACCCTCGCACAGGCCCGTCAAGGCGATATCAGCTTCCTGGTCAACCGAAAGTACGAGAAGCAGTTGAACGGCACGAAGGCCAGCGCGATCATTGTCGGGCAGGAGATTGCCGAGGCCGGCATTTCCCTTCTGGTCGCCGACGACCCGTACTTCGCCTTCACGCAGGTTCTGGTGCTCCTCTACGGCCACCGCAAACACCGCCAGGTCGGCATCGGCGACCGGGCCCGCGTCGCCGCCAGTGCCAGGATCGCCCCGGATTGTCACATCCACGACTTCGCGACCGTGGCCGATGATGCCCGGATCGGCAGCGGATCGGTCATCTATCCGTGCGCGTATATCGGCGAGAACGTGCAGATCGGCGCCAACACGATCATCCACCCGAACGTCGCCATCTATGAGAAATGCATCATCGGAGACCGTGTCGTCATCAATGCCAACTCTACGATCGGAGTCGACGGTTTCGGTTACGCCACCCACGACGGTGTACACCACAAAATCCCGCAGATCGGCCTCGTGATTGTCGAGGATGACGTGGAGATCGGGAGCTCGTGCAGCATCGAGCGGGGTACGCTCAGCAACACCATCGTGGGCCGGGGCAGCAAGCTGGGAGACCTCGTGACGATCGGCCATGGCTCCCGGGTGGGCTCCCACTGCCTGATCGTGGCGCAGGTCGGCATCGCCGGGTCAACCACGATCGGGCACCATTGCGTCATCGGCGGTCAGGTCGGCGTCGTCGGCCACATCAGCATTGGAAACAACGTCACCATCGCGGCGCAGGCGGGTGTGATCAACAGTATCCCGGACGGAGAGACCGTAGCCGGGGCGCCCGCCATCGACGCAGGCCAGGCGAAGCGAACGTATACCATGCTGCCCTACCTGCCTCGGATGCGCCAGGACATTCGTAACCTTCAGAGCCGGCTGGATCGGATCGCGGCCAGGCTGGATGTCCGGTCGGACGGTCCGGCCGATGCACAGGATGTAGAGTGAACGGCGGCCGAAGCACGTCTGCCCAAACGGATAGGAAAGCCGTCGGCCTGATCGCCGGAGGGGGGCGGCTCCCCTTCATGGTCGCCGCCGGGGCCAGGAGGCGGGGATTGCGCGTCATCTGTGCCGGCTTGGCGGGCTACGTCCAGGAGGAACTGGCGAATGAAGTAGATGTCTTTTATCCTGTTGCCGTCGCTCGTCCGGGCAGTTGGATACGGAAACTCAGGAGGCATCATGTCGCGCGGACGGTCATGGTCGGACAGGTGACGAAATCGCACCTGTTCACGCCGTGGCGCATTGTCCGCTATCTGCCCGACTGGCGCGCCTTTCGGATATACTATTGGCGGCTGCGCGGCAGGGACAAGCTGACGGATACGCTGCTGTCGGCGGTGGCCGACGAGCTGGCCACCGGCGGCATCGACTTGGAGAACACGACCATGTATTGCCAGGAGCACCTTGCCGAAACCGGCGTGATGACGAGACACCGGCCGGGGACGCAGGTCGAGCATGACTTTGAGTTCGGCTGGCCACTGGCCAAAACGCTCGGCGATCTCGATATCGGTCAGGCGATCGCCGTCAAAGAGCGGGAGGTGATCGCCGTCGAGGCCATCGAGGGTACGGCACAAATGATCCAGCGGGCCGGCCAATACTGCAAAGCCGGGGGCTGGACGCTCATCAAGACCTCCAAGCCGAAGCAGGACATGCGATTCGACGTGCCCTGCGTCGGGCCGGAGACCATCAGGGACCTGGCCGCCAATGGAGGACGGTGCCTCGTCATTGAGGCGGGAAGAACAATCATCATTGACAAGCCCGAGACCATCGCCCTTGCCGATGAGCTGGGAATCTGTATCCTCGGCCGGTAGCGCATCCGGGCGCAAGCAGGCCCCTGTGACAAGCTTATGGCCAAAGATGATACCGACAGTTTCGCGGTGCGGGAGGTGGCTGGGAGACAGCAACGCTCGGTTCTTCGACGTCTCCTCTCGGCCGTCTTCGCTAAGCGGTACACGGTGAAGATGGACGGGAACATTGCCCTTGATACCAAGATTGCCAACCCTATGGACGAGATGCAGACGTGCTTGCGCCGGGGGAAGATCATCAAGTCCGGCGACAACATCGACGTATGTCGGGCTGCATGGCAAGGCCGCGATGTTGTCATCAAGTGGTACAAGCACGTGAGCCTGTTTCAGTCCCTTCGCTATACCCTTAAACGATCGCGGGCTCGTCGTGCCTGGACAAACGGTCGCCGCCTTCTTGCCCTCGACGTCGCGACCCCTCGGCCGTTGGCCTATATCGACGAGCATTGTGGGCCGCTACTGTGGCAATCCTTTCTGGTCACTGAATACGTGGGCAGCCCGATGCTCGATAGTGTGCTCCGGGACCCCCGCGTGCCCGACGGCCGGAAGCGTCGCATGATTCACCAGACTCTCAGGCTCGTCGACCGGCTGGGGCTCCACGGTGTCAACCACGGCGACATGAAACACACCAACATCCTGTGCGATGGAAGCAGGATCGTTCTCACAGACCTGGACGGGGTGGAAGTCCACAGGCTCCCATGGCTTCAGCGGCAGCGACGCGGCAGGGACATCGCCAGGTTCCTCCGCGGGATCACAACACTGTTGGGACCGGAAGCGGAGACCCGCACCACAGCCCAATCGCATGAATCATCACGCTGCGAACCATCGTTCGTAAGACGGAAACAGGATACAGGCACGTTGTGGGTCTGCCCGCATTGGCGAAATGAAGAGTTGGAGAAGAACCTGCTGGGCGGGCAGGAGGCGCTCGCCCGGCATTTTCAGCTTGAGTCCGTTCCGTCAGCAGTGAGCTCACGTGTATGTCGATTCCGCGCGACCTTCGATCAGATCGAGAGCACCCTCTTCCTGAAGGAGTACTTGCCCCGCTCGGCGTTCGATGGATTGAAGCACCTCTTCCGACCGGCTCGCGCCGTGCGAGCCATGAGAGCATCAGAGATGCTGAAGCGGCACGGATTCGATGTGGCGGAAGTCGTCATGATGGGGACCACCAGAACCGGCGTGCTGAAAGACAGGAGCTTTCTGGCCACGGTCGAGATCGCAAACGCCCGAGCCGTCTATGACATCCTGATCGAAGAGTCAAAGGCATCTGAAAATCACTCCCGAGGCGAGAAACGACAGTTGTTACGACAGCTCGGCGACACCATAGGTCGCATGCACCAAAACAACATCGTGCACGGAGACCTGAGACCCCGTAATGTGCTGGCGCGAAGGAGTGACGGTCTGTGGGAGTTCTTCTTCCTCGACAACGAACGGACCAGAAAGCTGCCCTACCTTCCGGCCCGTCTGCGGCTGAAGAATCTGGTGCAGATCAACATGCTGCCTCGCACGGTGAGCCGAACGGAGCGGATGCGATTCTTCCAGAGCTACATTCTGGCCAACCCATCGGTCTGTGCCGCCTCCAAGGCGTGGGCGGAGCGGATCATGGCGCGCACACGCCGGCGCTTCAGTCGCAAGGGCTGGTGACAAGTCTCCATAGGATTGCATCAACCGTCCATCAGCGGTCCGTCGGCGCCGGTTCATGATGAAGAAGGTCGAGCCTCCTGACCTCGTTGCTCAGGATCACGCTGAGCCTTGCGGCCCCGGTCCGGTTCAGGTGCTGGATATCGTAGAATGAGGCGTCGGGAAAGTCGTCTGTCCAGCCATCGTGGAAATCGATGAAGTACACGTTGGGGTATTGCGCCACCTCGCGCTCGAGCATCTGCGAATACTGTTCTTCCGCGGCATCCATGAACGTATCGCGGCTAAGCTGCCGCCACACGGGACTCGAAGGTCCATTGAACAGGAGGACCTGACAGCCGGACGCCGCAATCTCCCGCAGCGCAGCCCGGAACACGTACCACTTGCGGCCTTCGAGATCAAGGTCCTGGTACCACGGATGCTTGATCCTTTCCGGATGCGCCGCCATGCCGGAAGGGTCGAACGTTCCCTCGATCCCCAGGAAGCCGTCCTCGGCAAACTGCTTCGTTCGCACGGACGAGAGGCCGAACTTCATGGCGAGGCGCCTCCTGTACATCCGGATCTTCCGGTACGCCATCTCTGGAAGCCTTTGGCGAAAAATGGCGATCTGGTCGATCCACCGCATGGCCGTGAGGCAATCCATGGAGATGGCGTCGTGATCGATCGCTCCATCGTTGACTTGAAACAGCGTGGCGCTGATGACCAGCAGAGGTCTCTTCTCGCACAGAGCATCTCGTTTGAGCACCTTGGCCACCGATATGAGTTCTCCGGCGGCCACCGCCACGTTGACGGCATCCACGCCCAGCTCCCGCCTAAGGACCTCCGGCATCACTTGCCTCTGCGCTCTTGAGTCGCCGGCCACGATCACGGCCGGGGCCCTGCCGGGCTCGATCAACAGGCTGTGCACCTTTTCCACGAGGTCTTCGTCAAGCGACTCCCGGTCCAGCCCCAACCACCAGGGCAGGAGAAGGTCGACCGCGCTGGCCGCGACGATCAGCAGGCCAATCGTAACTCCCAATGTTCTTGTCCATTTCCTGTGGCTGCGCATGTCGTGCTGTCGGTCCGCTAAAATTGAAAATAGAGGAACTCGTTGACCTTGCCCAGAAAGAGCACAGAGACACAAAGAACGGCACCGATAAAGATCGCGGTTCGTCTCGTCGGCCGGCGCTCGACGCTGCTATGAACCCATTCCCACGTGTTCGGCATCGCCAGAGCGATGACCGTGACCAGGAGGATCATGTTGCGCTCGTGAGGGGCGAAGTAGTGCCACGAGGCAACCCTGCCGACTACGGGGATGTGAACGGCGGCCAGCGCCTCGACCAGGAACCCGGGCAGATGTCGGCTTTTCACGATGACGCCGTTCAGGCCCGCCATGCCCTTGACAATACTGACGGCACGGCTGACGGACTCGGCCCGGAAAAAGACCCACGCGACGTTCACGCAGACGAACGTGACGGCCCAGCCGGCCCACGTCGGAACACGCAATTGGCGGGGGCGGCAGATCCGACGGAAGAGGTGGTTGACGGCCAGGTAGACGCCATGGAGCCCGCCCCAGAGCACGAAGGTCCACCCCGCGCCATGCCAGAGACCGGCCAGCAGCATCGTCGCAAGCAGATTCACATACTGACGCGCTGCGCCTCTGCGATTGCCGCCCAGCGGGATATACAGGTAATCTCGAAGAAATCGCGACAGCGTGATGTGCCACCGTCGCCAAAAATCGATCACTGAAGTCGCTTTATAGGGGGAGTTGAAGTTGATCGGAAGATCGACGTTGAAGAGCTTGGCCACGCCGATCGCCACGTCGGAATAGGCGCTGAAGTCGAAGTAAATCTGGAACGTGTAGGCCAGGCTGGCTCCCCAGGCCTCGATGAAGGAAAGCTTGTCCGTCGTACCGAAGGCATCATCGATCCACGGTGACAGCGTATCGGCGAGCACGGTCTTCTTGAATAGACCCAACGCGATGAATCCCAGGCCAACGGCCATGTTCCGGTAGCTTTTCGCGCACAGCCGCAGGCCCCCATAGCACGGCACGATCTCGCGATACCGCACGATAGGGCCCGCGATCAGTTGAGGGAAGAACGTCACAAAGGTCGTGTACTGCAGGAGGCCGCCTCGCCGGGCGACGCCGGTGTAGATGTCGACCAGGTAGGCAATCTGCACGAATGTGAAGAAGGAGATCCCCAGGGGAAGGACGATGTCACGCTCCATCCGTGGAAGGATGCCCGCCTGAGCCAGGTTTTCAAGCAGGAAGTTTGTGTACTTGAAGTACCCGAGGAGCGCGAGGTTCACACCGATTCCAAAGGCCAGGCGGAGCCTCGCGCAGGTCCGCGCTCGGTCGAGCCGTGTGCTCCAGGAGTAGTTGAAAGCGACGGACAGCAGGAGCAGCAGGATCAGCTTGGGATTCCAATAGCCATAGAAGACGAGGGATGCCGCTATAAGAGTGGCCATGGCCGCGGCGGAAACCCGTAGTCGGGCCACCAGCCGAAAGATCACCCACGTGACCGGGAGAAAAACCAACAGGAATTCGTAGGAGTTGAACAGCATCAGCAAGTGTCCGCTTGCGGCCCGATCACACCTTCACGCGTCCCGGATTCACGAATATGGCATTGGCCCACGTCAGGAGGCCACGAGGATCGTATTTGGGTTTGTAGATATCGAAGAGCAGGAATCCTTCAGATCGCAAGAAGGCATCGACCTCGCCGTAGAGCGTCCCCCTCTCGTAACCGGGATTGAACCACAATTCGGTGTAGATCAGCAGCGTGGATTGACGAAGCGTGCGGGCGGCCCCGCGAAGCGCCTTGAGCTCCGCTCCCTGGATATCGAACTTCATGATCTGGATGGCCGGATCGTCCTTGGATTGCACCCAGTCATCGATCGTGGTCACGTCCACTTCGATGGAGCTCTCGACGGAAGCATTTGCATGGAACAGTTCCTGCATCCGCTGGTTTGGCGTCAGCAGGGACGTGCAGCCCGGCGCCGTCGTCAGATTCAGGCGGGCTCGCCCTTTTTCATCGGACAAGGCGATGAAGTACGGATGGAACCGAGGCTCCTCGCGAGCATATTGCTGCAGGATCTCGCCATACAGGCCGTTCGGCTCAAAGGCAAACACCTCCGCCTGTGGGAACCTGTGAAGGAGTTTCCTCGAGATGCGGCCATGACTGGCGCCGGCGTCGAGAATGCCGGTTACGCGTTGACCTCGCAAAAGCCGCTTCATGCTCGCGAAGGGGTCCTCAAGCGAAAGGAGGTTCTTCGATTTACCGAGGATCACCTTCTTCAGAAAGAACCCAACCGGATTCGACATACTCACCTCTCGTTTCCCATCATGCCTACTTGACAGCCTCGAGATTCAGGCTGATCGCAAACGACTGGTCCTCGACCCGCATGACCTTGCGGGCCTTGTCTTTGAAATCGTGGTGCTGACAATTCGAGGGGTCCCACGGCCTTACGGCAGCGAATCCGACCTTTTGCAGAAGCTCCGACAGCGATCTGTGATTGAACGCGCAGTAGTGAACGTTGTACTGCGAGTCCTGGCCACCCATCAACTGCATGTGGATTGCATTCAAGTCCTCGCCGGCCGCCTTGTACACATCCAGCAGACAATCGAAATCCGGGACGGAGAGTCGAAGTACGCCGCCGACTCTCAGTATCCGCTTCATTTCTTGCAAGACGTCCTCCACCTGCGGCGCCCGCATGTGCTCGAGGACGTGACACATGTAAATCAGGTCCGCCGTCTCGTCCGCGAAGCCGTCCAACCGGCTGATGTCGTCGGTCACTACGTGGACGTGGGCGTACGGCTGGGCGTCGATATTGATGAACTCCGGGCTGTTGATCTTGCCGCAGCCGATATGCAGCAGCATCTCCTTGCCACCGTCCACCGGATACGGCGGATGCGCGAAACGTCTCTTCAGGAAGGACAGCCTTCGTTTCAGATTCCGCTGCACATCGGCAAGCACTCTACGCATCCCTTCAATTCAGAAACAGGCGATCGGTCTCGACGCCGTGCGATTCACTCCTGCCGCAGACACGTCGAGATGAGTCTGCAAAGCTCTTCGCCAACCACGCCCACGTCGAATTCTCTGGCCCGCTCGATTCCGGCGCGGCCCATCGATTGTCTGAGCGGAGGATTATCGATCAGTTGACCGATCTTGTCAACCCAGTCACTCGTTGAGCCGACCAGGAATCCGGTGATACCGTTGCGGACGTATTCCGCGTTCGTGCCGACCGGCGAGGCCACGACGGGCAGACCGGAGGCCGAGTACTCCAGCACTTTGAAGCTGCACTTGCCTCTGGTGAAAGGATTGTCCGGCAGCGGCGCGAGGCCCACATCGCTCGTGGCCAGTGCCGTGCGACGCGACTGCGGCGACCACACGACCGACTCCATGGGAAAACCCCGCCAGGCCGGGAAGGCATCCGAGACGACGCGAAGCAGAGCGTCCTCATACCGAGCGACAATCTGCTCCAGTGCCGGCTTGATCGCTTCGAGATAGCCGAGCGTGGCCTCGCTACCGATCCACACGAGCCGGGTCTTTCCGTCCGACGGCGGCAGCGGATCGACGCCGTAGTCTCGCACGTTGAGACCGAGCGGCAGAGCATGGACGTTTGCGTTGTACGGTCGGGCTCGATCGGCAAGGTACTCACTGCCGGCGATCACCATGTCGGCCAGCCGAACCGTCCGCCTGAAGGGTGCGAAATGGGCCCGGCTGTACGACTCGGGCCGCCTGTCGCTGTACATGATGGCATCGTCGAAGCTGTAGATGATCCTCTTACTGTATCGACGCAGCCGGAACGCATCACACGGGTTCAACTTCTTCTTGTGAAGGAAGACGCCGTCGAAGCGTTCCGCTCGTCGGAACAATTCACCGCGGGCAAGAAATCCCTTGGGCAACACGGCCACTTCCGTCTCGATGCCGTGGCCGGCGAGAATGTCGAGGTAGGCTCCCACGCGCTGACGGAAGCTCGCCCGTTCCGGATTGTTCGTGATGATCAACAGTCGCATCGACAGGCCGCCAAGGCAATGAATTCTCTCGATCGTACCTGGCCGAAAGAAGTTCTCATAATCCGATCTCCGCAACGTTGTGGCAAGGCCCGCGTCTCACGAATGCGGCGAGAACTCACCTCCGGCAAAAGGTCGATGGGCGCGGATGATGTCGTCCCGGACCTCGAAGCACCACGTCGGCTGTGCTGTGTGAATCATCTCGCGCAGTCCCTCGAGGGCCGGATAGTTGTTCTGGCCCGTGAAGCATCTCGCATCATCGATGAGCAGCACGTGCTCACCCGCACAGCGATGCCGGAGAATGCATCCCACCTCCTGCACGATTGGCGTCTCGGTCTTGCCCTGGGCTGTCTGTCCCCCTGAGTAATGGGCATCGAGCCAGAAGGCGCAAGGCTGCTCTATCCGCGCCAACACTTCCGACAGGACCTTTTCGCTCGTCCCCTGCACGAGATGCACGTGTTTGTGTCGCACAAACAATCGCTTTGCCTTCGCCCACAGTGCAGGATCCAGTTCGATCGAATAGATCTCCTCAAACCGATCCAGCATGGCGAGAACCATATGTCCGGTGTAGGTCCCCGTTTCGATGAGCACTCTGGGTCCGAATCGCTCGGCGTATTCGGCAACGACAAGCTGCTTGCCGTAGTGAGGCATAGGCAGCTCGCCTCCACTGGATTTCCACTGCGCGTAGCGCGATGCGAGTCGTCCAATCTTTCGTCGCCGGGACGCCGCTTCCCACGGCCCGATGTAATTCAGCAGTTCGCGTATCCGTCGCATTAGTCAGAACCTGATTCCATCTCGTTCATGTTCCTGGTCCGCCCTTATGGGCACTGTCACGGTGTGTCTGCGACCGCTTTTCGTAGTCGGAAGTGCTCCTGTCCCATTCGCACGCCGGTCGGCTTGTTCGCCTCAAGGTACGCCGTGTCCAATCGATATCCCTGCCGGAACTTCTCGTTCAACGTCTCGACGGAATGCTCCTGGCCGCCATAGACCGGGTTGGCCACCACCGTGTTGACGCGGTTCACCTGCAGAGTGGTCGCACACATCCTCTGAAAGTACAATGACGCCGGCAGGCGCGACTTATGTCCCCGGCACCTGCGCCATCCGAGCCCTTCAAGGGAGTTCGGATCGCGGAACGTGCTCACAGCGTACAGGATGCGCTTGCGGGAAGTAATCAGACCCGCCAACTTCAGAGCCAGCGAATCCGGGGCGAAGATTCTCTTGAGGACTCGCTTTTCCTGCGAGAAGGGCCTGAGAAAATCGCGCACGAACGACGTCCGATAGACTGTACTGTTCAATTCCCAGGGGTAGTTTGCCGCCACGTCACGGGCGGTTGCCCAGTTCACCTTGTAGACCCGCTGTCCATCGATCGCCTCCTCTGCAATCCGGTCGCATCCATCCTCGAAGTACTGCGTTCCGAACTTGAGCGTAAACCCAAATATGTCCTCATAGCGGGCAAAGGTCTGCTCCACCGCGCTGAAATCCACGGAATCGAAGTACACCACGTCATCCGTCGCGAACATCATGTATTCGCTGTCAATCTCGGAGAGCGCCACGAGAAAATCATCGTGAAAGTCCTTTTCCACGATGACGTGGCATTGTGGAAACGCCGCAAACACCTGCTCGTATTCCGAAGCAAACAAATCCTTTTTATACAACACATCCACCCGTTCCACGGCGTCGCCCATGTGTCGGAGAAAGCTCTCCAGGTATCCCGCGAGCTGCAACGGCCGGTTCCGTGTGAATACGATGTTGGTCAGTGGCTTAGCCATTTGGCGCTCCGCGTGTCTCTCGTTCGCATTTCTTCGCTTGCCGGGAAGAATCACGCTGAGTCTCTGGGGACTCCTCCGACAAGCTCCCGATCACCCTCGCGGGGACGCCCGCGGCGATTGAATCCGGCGGAATGACCGACGTAACGACTGCATTGGGCGCAATGATGGAATTCCTGCCAATCGTCACGCCCTTCTGCACAATGACCCGGCTACCCAGCCACACATTGTCTTGCAGCTTCACGGGGGCGGTCCTGGCCGGCCCCGCTCGCCGACGGTCCGGATCGATGCCGTGAAAGTCGCTGTCCATGATAGACACCAGTTCACCAATAAGACAATCGTCGCCGATCTCAACTGATTCCACGGCAATGATGGAGACATTGTTGGAAAAGGCGCAGTGCCTCCCGATTCTGATCACGGCCCCCTCACTTCGGGCCTGCAGCATGATTGCCCCGCTGCCGTAGCGAGCCGCCATAGGGTAGCCGAGCTTCGTCCGCTCCGACACGTGCACAACGCCCTCGCCGTCGCAACGCAGCGGAACGAACAGACGGACTCGCTTGCCCAGGACGAGGTTGCCCGACAGCCGTCGGGCCCAGGTCGCCCATCGGTAATATCCGTACTTCAATCGCTGCATCTTACCGAGCAAGCGCAAAGTACTTCGTATAAGTTGTGCCACCGGATCACGCATGAATATGCTTCACCACCACGGCTGCGTCGTCCTCTGTCAAATGAGGTCCCATGGGCAGGCTGAGCACCGTTTGAGCCAACTCTTCTGCCTTCGGAAAAGCGCCGGGACCCCAGCCCATCTCCGCGTATGCTTGCGACAAATGCGGCGGAATGGGGTAGTGGATCAAGGCCCCCACGTCCACAGACTTCAGACGCTGGAGCAGAGCGTCGCGGTCGGGATGACGGATGACAAACTGGTGCCAGACGGGCCCGGCCCAGGCCGGGACAGATGGTAAAGTCACATCCGGGCAATCAGCCAGCCCCTCCATGTACTGCCCGGCGCGCAGCCTGCGCCGCTCATTCCACTGGTCCAGATGTCGCAATTTGACGCGAAGAAAGGCCGCCTGAAGTTCATCCAGCCGCGAATTGAAGCCCTTGTACTTGTTGTGGTACTTGACCTCGGAGCCGTAGTTTCGCAGAACGCGGACTCTCTCGGCGACGTCCGCATCATTTGTGGTCACCGCTCCGGCCTCGCCCAGTGCGCCCAGATTCTTGCCGGGGTAGAAACTGTGAGCCGCCGCATGCCCCAGACTCCCGGTTGACCGCCCTTTATATCGAGCGCCCTGGGCCTGAGCATTATCCTCAAGGACCTTAAGGCCGTGCTCTTCAGCGGTTTGGACAATCGGATCCATATCGGCCGGCTGACCGTAGAGATGAACGGGGAGAATCGCCTTCGTTCGCGGGGTAATCGCCGACTCGATGAGGCTGGGGTCGATGTTATAGGTCTGCCTATCCGGCTCTACGGGAACGGGCACGGCTCCGGCATACGTCACCGCCAGCCATGTCGCGATATACGTGTTCGATGGAACGATGACCTCATCGCCGCTTCCAATCCCAAGGGCCCGCAATCCCAGATGGAGCGCGTCAAGGCCGCTGCCGACACCGACACAAAAGCGCGTCCCGCAGTACTGTGCGTACTCGCGTTCGAAAGCCTTTGTCTCCTCCCCGAGAACATACCATCCCGATTCCATGAACCTGGAATAGGCCGCATCCAACTCTGCCCTCAATTCCTGATAGGGGGACTTCATGTCCAGGGCGGGAATCAACACCGATCAACTCCTTACGAGTTTGAGGAACTCGCCATAATCGCGAATGTAATCTGCTGCGTCGTATTCGTGGGAGGCAAATACCAGGAGGATCGCGTCCCTCGAGTATTTGTACTGAATTCCCCATATGCGCGGCGGCAGATAGAGGCCGATCCAGGGCTGATCGAGCACGTACTCCTCTCGATTGTCCCCGTCGTCCACGACCACCGCCAGTGAACCCCGGGGACATACCAGAAACTGCTGACATTGCTTGTGGCCGTGCTCGCCTCTCACACGAGCACTGGGCACGTTGTACACCATAAAAACGCGGCGCGGCTCGAAGGGAAGATCTCGACGCCATTCGGTGACGCACAGATCGCCCCGCATATCCTCCACGTGGTGAAGGCGCACCAGCTTGACACCCCGGACCAGTGATTCCTCCGTCGTGGCCGAGGGAGCCGCCTGAACCGACGGCCTTGCGATCGTATCGACGTATCCCACGATCCGAGCAGGGTTTCCCGTAACGATGGCGTTGGGAGGAACATCCCGAGTGACCACGGCGCCGCCGCCGACCATGGCCCGCTCGCCAATCCGCAAGCCCGGAAGAATGGTCGAATTGGCTCCAAGCGAAGCCCCTTGGCAGACCACCGTGCGGGCAAACTTCTCAGGACGCCGGCGACTGCGCGGGTACTTGTCGTTGGTGAAGGTCACATTGGGACCGACGAAGACGCGATCTTGAAGCTCGAGGCCGTCCCAGAGGTATACGCCGCACTTGACAGTCACCTCGTCGCCGATGACGACGTCGTTCTCGATGAACGTGTGGTCGCAAAGATTGCAGTCCCTGCCTACCTTCGCCCCGCCAAGCACGTGAGCGAAAGCCCACACCCGCGTACCGGCCCCGATGCGCGCCCCCGGCTCGACAATCGCCTGGGGATGGATATATGGCGTTTCCGAATTCGTGCCCATAGTCGCATGCCCATGCTGAACGGTGACCGTGGAGGGGACTTCCCTCGCCGGTCTCACGGCACTATTTACAGGGAAAGCTTGACCTTGTCAACGCTTCCGCACCGGGGCCGGAGGCGACGGCCCATGGCCGTTGCCACGTGAACAAAGGGATCACCGTCCTTCCGAGGCACAGTCCGCCAGGAGCTTCTTCCGGGCCCGGATGAGATGATAGGGGTAAATGAGCTGGATTCCCCACTTGGCAATCCTGGGCACACCGAGATGCCCGGATATCCCCCGCCCGATCACACGGATGCGGTCGCGAAAGGCCCCTTCATGAAACTCGATCTCCAGTTCGAGTTGGCGTATCCGCCGGCAGAGCCGCTTGCTCAGGTCGCTCCGGACATCGGGGGGAGTCCTGATCGACTCATGCCGGCAGTGCAGATCGCGTTCATGGTTCTTCAGGGTAAGAAGACGCCGTTTCTGCCGTTTGACCATGTGCGCTGCCGCCTCGGCATAGCTCGCGCGACCGGCTTGCGGCCCGGTGATGCTCTGTGAATGCCTGCGATAAAGCACGAGCGGCTCGTCGATATACCGGATTTCCCCCAGCATCAGGGAACGAAACGGTATCACCCTGTCTTCGCACACGGTCCCCGGCAGCATGGGGCCGAATATGTCAAACACCCTTCGATGCCATGCGTGTGAACAACCATGGACTGTCCCGGCCGCGAGATAGGCTTTGATATCGTGGCCGGATTCGTACGGCGGCTTGCCAACGGTTTCCTTTCGTTCTCCATTCTCATCGATCACAAGCAGGCTGGAGTAAATGGACTTCGCCTTTCCGCCGGAATCGACGTAGGCCTGCCACGTCCGTTCCACCCTTTCGGGCAGAGAAATGTCGTCTCCGGCCGCAACGACAATCAGCTCCCCGCGCGCCAACTCCATGAGACGGTCGATATGCCCTCCAAGCCCCCGGTTCGACTCATTGCGGTTCAACCGGATTCGATGCTCGCCTCCATAACGACCGGCCATTTCCTCCATGATCTCAAACGTGCGGTCGCCCGAGCAATCGTCCGACAGGATAATCTCGAGCGGCGAGTAGGTCTGGGAAAAGGCGCCCGCAACAGCCTCGCCGATGTACCGTTCCTGGTTGTAACCGAGGATCATGAACGTAATCAGCGGTCTGTTCTCGATGGCATCTCGCATGTCATTGTATCCTTCTCTGACACAGGACGTGCGCACGCGCGGCAGTTTTCGTACTCGTCTTCGTAAAGCTGTCGGAGTTTCTCGCGAATCACGTCATGGGAATAGAATCGCAGAATTCTCTCTTGACCTGCCGTAGCGATGGCCGCCCGCTGCTGGTCGGACATGCAGGCGACATGGATCATCGCCTGGGCCAAAGCCTTGACATCTCGCGGGGGAACCAGGAAACCCACGCTCGGCTCGTTGATCACCTCCGGGATTCCGCCAACGCGCGTGGATACGACGGGGACCCCTGCCGCCATCGCCTCAAGCAGGGCTCGCCCCACGCCTTCGGCCAGCGACGCCATAACAAACACGTCCATCCCCTTGAAGAACTGCTCGATATGATCCCGGTGCCCCAGGAAGTGTATGGCCTTGCCATGAGGTGTCGCCGCGGCCTGCCGCTCGAGTTCGCCCCGTGCGTGGCCATCGCCCAGGAGCACAAGATGGGCACGCGGGAGTTGCTCCCGCACTTTGCAGAAGGCTTCCATCAGATAGGGCAGCCCTTTGGTGGGCGTCAGCCGCCCAACGGTGGCGAAGACAACCGCATCAGACGGCACGCCGAGGAGTTGTCTGCTCTGCTCTCTCGAAACCTGGCAGTGAGCAAAACGCTCGTAGTCCACGGAATCCTCGAGGATGGATAGCTTCTCTGCGGGAACCCGCCAGTTGGTTGCCAGAATGTCTTGTTGGACCGCTTGCGCGATGGACAGAATCCGGTTGGCCCGCCGAAAGACGATCAGGTTCGCCAGTTTGCGGTACACATTGCGTGCCCGACCCAAGCCGTGCAATTGAGCGATAATCACCGGTGTCCTGGCAAGCGCGCCCGCCAGCACGCCATAAAGGTTGGCCTTGTGATTGTGGCAGTGGAGCACGTCAACGTTGTTCGATCTCAGGATCCTCGCCAACTTGAACAGCGAAGAGAAGCGAAAAATCCGGATATCCCCCCGCCTCGACAGATGGAATACCTTGTATCCTGCCTGCTCCATCCACGTAGGCGCCTCGCCCGGGTTTCGCAAGAAGATGAAGACGACCTCGAACCGATCCCGATCCAGCGAAACGACCAGGTCGTCGATGGACGTGATCTTGCCGCCGTACGCCTTTGCAAGCGAAGCTATCCTGATTTTGCCCTGCCCTGACATTAGACAACGCCGACTGCCAATTTCCGTTACGTTTCGCCCTACTCAACATGGTCGCACCGGGGTCATCCTATGGCCTGCCCTTATCGCAGTCAAGGAAAAGACGAATCACAGGCAGCAGCCCGCTCAACAGCAAATCGAAGGTGTTGGCTCTGAGAAGCCGTTCTTCCCGAGAAATGCGGGGCCGCCGCAAGGCTATAGAGATGACATCAGCCCCCTGATGGAAATCCTCTACCGATCACCGTACATTCTCTCGTAGTACTGCTGGTACTGGCCCGAGACGACATTGGCCAGCCATTGCGGATTACCCAGGTACCAATCCGTGGTCCGAGCGATCCCCTGCTCGAACGTGACGGAGGGTTTCCAGCCCAGTTCGCCCATGATCCTGGCCGCGTCGATGGCGTAGCGGCGATCGTGCCCGGGTCGGTCCTTGACGTGTCGGATCAGGCTCTTTGGCTTGCCGAGCCGCGCGAGGATGATTTCGACCACCTCCAGGTTCGTCTTCTCGTTGCAGCCGCCGACGTTGTAGATCTCCCCCGGCGGCGCCTGCTCCAGCACCTTCCACACGGCGGTGCAGTGATCGTACACATACAGCCAGTCCCGCACCTGCAGGCCATCGCCGTAAACCGGCAGTTCCTTGTCGTTCACGGCGTTGTGAATCACCAGGGGGATGAGCTTTTCCGGAAACTGATAGGGCCCGTAGTTGTTGGAGCAGCGGGTGATATTGTACTTGAGCCCCCAGGTGTGGCCGAACGCCCTGACGAGATGGTCCGCCGCGGCCTTGCTCGCCGAATAGGGGGAATTCGGGCTCAGCGGAGTCTGCTCGGTGAATGTACCCTCCCGGCCAAGGGCTCCATAGACCTCGTCCGTCGAGACCTGGATGAAACGGTCGACGCACTTGTCCCGGGCCGCTTCAAGGAGTGTCAGCGTGCCTGTCACGTTCGTTTCAATGAAGATTTTCGGCCCCGTAATGGAACGGTCCACATGGGTCTCGGCGGCGAAATTGATGATGGCGCTGATTTGATGCTCATCGATGAGTCGCTCGACGAGCGAACCGTCGCAGATGTCGCCGTGCACGAACCGGTATCGATCGTCGTTCTGCACGTCGGCAAGATTCTCAAGGTTGCCGGCGTACGTCAGCTTATCGAGATTCACCACGAGGCAATCGGGATGCTCCGACAGCACCATTCTGACAAAATTGCTTCCGATGAAACCGGCGCCACCTGTGACCAGAATGCTCTTCATAACTGCCTCAAAAAACGCTCCATCGGCCCCTGCCAAGGCGCGATGGGTTCACTCAGCAAGGATTGAATCTCGCGACAATCGAAGCGGCTGTTCAGCGGCCGGGCCGCCGGCGCCGCATAATCGCTCGTCCGACAGGGCTTCAATTCAACGTGCAGACCCAGGCGATCGAGAATGAACGCGGCCACATCGTAACGACTGACGTACCCCACACTGGCAAAATGGAACAAGCCCTCCGCCCTTTTCTCCATCAGATCGCAGGCCGCCCTGGCCACCTCGGCCGTCGCCGTGGGCGAGCCGACCTGGTCGTCGACGACCCGGAGCGCCTTGCCGGCCCCGGCTCGCTCCAGCAGCTTCGTCACGAAGTTGCTGCCGTGCGGACCATACGTCCATTCCAGGCGAACGGTGCAGTGAGAACAGCCGCTCTCGCGCAGGAGCCGCTCACCGACGAGCTTGCTCTTGCCGTATTGATTGATCGGATTGGGCACATCGGTCTCAACGTACGGCCTGTCCAGCGTGCCGTCGAAGACGAAATCGGTACTGAAATGCAGGACCCACTTGCCATGCCGGCGGGCCAACTCGCCGAGACGACCCACCGCCTCGCCGTTCACATGGTACGCGAGCTCGGCGTTGCTCTCCGCTCCATCCACATCCGCGTATGCGGCACAGTTGACAAGCACATCGGCGCCCTCCACCACCTCCCGTGCCTGTTCGGCGTTCGTAATGTCGAATGCGGGCAAATCATATGTGCGCACATCCATGCCCTTCCGCGTGCAGACGGCCGCCAGCTCCGTGCCTAACATGCCCCCGCCTCCGAGTACGGCCACTGTCCCCTTACCCATCCCGGCGCGTCCAATCATAGGGAATCTTGTTGTCATGAGGATGAGTGCGAAGCTCATCCGGATTTGCGTAATCGAAAGCCTCGGAGACGATATTCACGATGATCGCCTCGACCTCGCTCACGCACATCCAGCCGTGCTGCACCCCCGGCGGGATCCGCACGAGGCCCGGGCAATGCTCGCCAAGATAGAGTTCGTGCACGGTGCCGTGGGTCGGCGAGCCCTCCCGTACATCGTAGAGTCCCACCTTAATCGTGCCTCGCACCACATAGAAATGGTCGAACTGTTTCCGGTGATAGTGCCACGCCTTCACCACGCCCGGGCACGTCGTGGTGAAATACACCTGACCGAACTTCTCGAACCACGGGTCATCGACGCGCAGAATCTCGCCGAGCCTGCCCCGCTCGTCGGGGATGACTTTGGCGCGACGTACTCCAAAACCTTCGATGAGACCGCCTGAGCTACGGACGATTAGCCCTTCATCGGCGAAGACCACCTTCAAAGGCAGGACCTGTTTGTTCATTCCGGCGGCTCCTTGATCACTAATTCATTGGCCCTCACGAGCGATTCGAACGTCCCGGCGT
>CBFDDG010000009.1:0-25189 GCA_965603505.1 uncultured Phycisphaerae bacterium
CCGCAATGAATACGTGCATTTGATGTTTCTTCATGATTGTACTCCCAAGAATGGCACAGACTCATTATGATGGATGACACACAGGAACGGTCAGTTTAATTCATCTATATTCTCTCACTGATCTGGCGTTCTGCATGCTCCAGCCAGTCTTTGCTGATTGTGCCCCCCCAGCCCGGGCCATCCGGGATGGGGACTTCTCCATCCATCACCTTCAGCGCCGGCTCAAAGAGCCCTTCGGACCAGCTTGTGGGCTCAACGGAGAACCCAATGTACGCTCCGCCGTTCCGGATCGGAGTCTCCAGCCTCGGAGGATCCTCGACACACGTAAGCGCAAGAGCGAGGTCTTCAGACACCGTCCTTCGCCAAGCTCACGCTATAGCTCACAGGGCAACTCACGGAGTTGGAGACAAGACAGTATTTCTCCGCAAGCCCCGTCACCCCGCCAAGTTTGCTGGCAATGTCCATCCCTGAGGCCCTGATGCGAGCCTGGACATTCACGTTGGCGAAGCGAAGGCCATTCTTCGTCTTCTCCACGGTCCCTTCGGCATCAGCCTCATATGATTGGACCTCGATTCCAGACTTCTCGGCAAAATGGCAGAAGACAAGCATCAGACAACTGTTTATCGAAGCCACAAACAACTCCTCAGGATTGAGTGTGTCCGCCCGGCCACCATATTCGACGGGCGGCCCAATTGCCACTTCGTCTGCACCACTCATCGTTGTCGTGGCGGCTCTTCCCGCCATACAGCGTATCGCATTCTTGAAGGAAGCCATGCCCACAGAGCCCTTTAGCAAAGCAGTCGTTTAGCAGAGAGCACAACCATGTGCCCTGTCCTGTACGTGCATATCTTAACGCCAACGGCCAAATCGAGACAACTGCATTCATCGTCCTGTCTTCTGGGTCCATCCGTCACTTCCAGCCCCGGCCGGTTCCTGCTAACCATCAGGATCGCCTCCCACACGAACGATTCACACAGGCAATCATCGAATCAACCACCCTCCAACCGGACCCGACCTCGGCCCGTCCCCCGGTAGCCTACCCCAAAGGAGCCCCCCTGACAAGCCTTGCCTTCCCTCGTCTGGTTTGACACGTCGGTCCGGAGAATCTGATTGTTGGTCGGATCCCGTATTCTCAGCGACCTGTTGGGGATTCTGTGCGTAGAATCGGTATGAGCGCAAATTGTGTGTGATTGAGATGAGAAAATGCCGGTCACAACTTGTGTGGGTCATTCTGGCCGCGACGAGCGGGGGGATGGTGTTCGGGTTGAAAGGGGACGACACTATGAAATCCGCGCCGAAGGAGGAACATACAAATCGGTTGATCCAGGAATCGAGTCCGTATCTGCTGCAGCATGCGCATAATCCGGTGGACTGGTATCCGTGGGGCGATGAGGCGTTTGAAAGAGCGCAGGCGCTGGATCGACCTATATTTCTTTCGATCGGCTACTCGACGTGTCACTGGTGTCATGTGATGGAGCGGGAGAGCTTTGAGAATGAGCGGATCGCGGCGGTGATGAACGAGCATTTTGTGAGCGTTAAGGTGGATCGGGAGCAGCGACCTGACGTTGACAGCGTCTATATGAACGCCGTGCAGGTGATGACGGGCAGCGGGGGGTGGCCTCTGTCAGCCTGGTTGACGCCGGAGGGTAAGCCTTTTTACGGGGGGACGTACTTCCCGGCTCACGATTCCTTTGGCCGGCCGGGATTCGAGAAGGTATTGCTGGCGATAGCAGATGCGTGGGAGAACCGACGCGCAGAACTTATTGAATCAGCGGGCAAGATCACAGAAGTGCTAAGCACAGTTGGCGTCTCGCAGGCCGGCGGTGACGTTTCCGTGGAGTTGCTGGATTCAGCTTACGAGCAGCTTGAGAGCACTTTTGATCCGGTGCATGGCGGATTTGGCTCTGCACCGAAGTTTCCGCAGCCAGGTAACTTGCTGTTCCTGCTGGCATATTATCACAGAACGCAGAAGGCAAAGGCCCTCGAAATGGTCGAGACCACCTTGACGTCCATCTCTCATGGCGGCCTGTACGATCACCTTGGCGGCGGTTTTGCGCGGTACTCGACCGACGCCGAGTGGCTCGTGCCGCACTTTGAGAAGATGCTCTACGACCAGGGGCTCTTGAGTCTGGCGTACGTTCAGGCATATCAGATCACCCGTACGCCCCGATATGCGAATGTCGTGCGCGAAGTCTTCGATTACGTGTTGCGGGAGATGACCGATGGCAAGGGCGGTTTCTACAGTGCTGAGGACGCCGACAGCGAAGGGGTGGAGGGTAAGTTCTATGTGTGGGACGTGAAGGAGATAGAAGAAGCGCTCGGGAGGGAGAGTGCGGGCGTGTTCGCCAAATACTATGGTGTGACAGAGGGTGGGAATTTCGAGCATGGTAAGAGCATACTGAACGTTTCCAGCACAGTCGATGCTCTGGCAGAAGAGTCTGGCAAGGAACCCGCTGAGATCAGGGCGATGCTCGCGCGAGGCCGGCGGAAGTTGTTCGATGCGCGGGAAAAGCGGATCAGGCCTCATCGCGACGATAAGGTCATCGCGGCGTGGAACGGCCTGATGATAGCCGCGATGGCTTACGGCGGCGCGGCGCTAGGCGAGAAGAAGTATGTTGACGCGGCTGAGAAGGCGGCTCGTTTTGTGCTGCGCGAGCTTCGCAAAGATGGGCGACTGCTCAGGTTCTATCGGGATGACAAGGCCGTCGGCGTCGGTTTCTTGGACGACTGTGCTTTCATGTTACTGGGCCTGCTGGAGCTCTACGAAGCGACGTGGGATGCGCGTTGGCTGGCCGAAGCGAACGCGATGGCCGGGCAGATGAGCGAGTTGTTCGCGGATGAAAAGGGAGGCGGATTCTTTCGGACGGGCGACGACAGCGAGAAGCTCATCGTCCGCAGCAAGCCCAGTTATGATGGAGCTGTGCCGAGCGGGAATTCGATCGCAGCTTTGGCATTGTTGCGATTGGGTCGGATCACAGTGGACAAGCGATTCAGCGCCTTGGCGGAGGATACGCTGAAATGGGCGGGCCCGCAGGCGAAGGCATCACCACTCTCGTTGACGGCGATGTTGTTGGCGGCGGATCTCTATCTCGGACCAACACAAGAGATCGTGATAGCCGGTGACATCGGCGACGCACATACGAACAGGATGCTCAGGGTGCTGCATGAGACGTATTTGCCGAGGGCGGTGGCGCTGTTCCATGATCCGAGTGACAACGGAAGGGCGATCCGAGAGCTTGTGCCGTTTATCGAGAGTCAGAGTGCGATGGATGGAAAAGCCACCGCCTATGTGTGTGAGGGTTATGTCTGCAAGAGGCCGGTCGTGAGTGTCGATGAGTTGAAGGATCTGATCGGAGTCAAAGAATAAGAGGATTCGGTTTCACATATCCTCGTGATGCTTGTCTTGCCTCTGTCCATGATAGGTGGCTGTCACCTTCGATCCTCCACGTCACAACAGCTAAAGAGCCTTTCCAGATAATGACATGATCAGCCCATAAGTGCTTGCAGTCCTGCGGCTGCCGTCAGGAGAGGAGACGGCGTTTTTCGCATTGGGGGTGCCAGCGGGGAGAAGAATGTATCGCCCGGCGGTCGGGAAGGGTTTGCACCGCCGATCTTGGGCGACG
Organism: uncultured Phycisphaerae bacterium; assembly: GCA_965603505.1. Taxonomy (GTDB): domain Bacteria; phylum Planctomycetota; class Phycisphaerae; order Sedimentisphaerales; family Anaerobacaceae; genus PLanc-01. The sequence goes on from CBFDDG010000009.1 coordinate 3,624, forward strand.
GGGGCTAAGAATCTCCGCTGGTATCTACAAATCGCTAAGCGCCATTGGTTCCGGCCGAAGACTCAGTCCAGGATCCATTTCCTCCGGCTACTTCGTGCCATTCGCGGTGAAAAGACGTGGATTGCTGCCTTCGCGGGAATGACAAGCCTCTGCGTCCCAGCGTCTCCGCGTGGCTTGATCCCATATGCGGCCGCGAGGGTCCGTTCCGCAGAATCGGCATGGCCATGAGACCTATCTGTCCGTGGAATCCGCTTGTTTGTGAGGCTCAGATGCGGTAGAATTTGCGTATGGCACCGGAGTTTCAACATCTTGAGAAGTTGCCCCTGGCTGAGCGGATTCAGTTGGTTGAGGATCTCTGGGACAGTATCGTCCAAACGCAGGGAGAGGACTTGCCGGTCCCGGAATGGCAGAGGGCGGAACTTGCGCGTCGCCGCCAGGAATATGCGCGACATCCTGAATCAGCTACGCCATGGTCAGAGGTCAAGAGGTCGATCCTTGAATCCAAGGAGTAAAGAGCCTCACTTTCTCCCAGAGGCCAGGCAGGATATCGCCGATGCCTTTGCCTGGTATGAATAGCAGAGCCTCGGGCTGGGTCTGGAATTCCTTCGTTCCCTTGAAGCGACGATCCTGTCCATTCAAAGACATCCCTTGATGTATCCGGCAGTTCTTGCCGATTACCATCGTGCGCTTGTTCGCAGGTTTCCCTACGCGATCTTCTACGAGGTCGAAGCGCATCGCATCGTCGTGTATGCGGTCTTTCACTGTTCTCAGGACCCCAACAAGTGGAAGGTGCGATTGGTGAATTAGCGGACCCTCGCCGGCGAAAGTATGCCTCTCGCAGTTGGCCGTTCGATGATTCCTCGTTCCTTCGTTCGTCCATCGTCCCTTGCGGCTGACAGGCTGGGATTGTCGCCCCCCGGTCGAGCCGAGGGCGGGTCCTGTGCGGGAGTTGACATCGCTGTCCGGCGGTGGTACTGTGCTGGCTCGCGATGGGCTTGAAATAAGGATTTAGGGTATGAAGGTATCTCTGAACTGGTTGAGTGATTACGTGCAGGTCGATCTGAAGGCGGAGGAGATCGCGGAAGCGCTGAGCGATCTGGGCCTGCCGTGCGAGGGGATCGAGCATCTGGACGGCGATACCGTTCTGGACGTTGAGGTGACGAGCAACCGGGGCGACTGCCTGAGCCATATTGGGATCGCCCGCGAGTTGGCGGCGGCCACGAGCAAGGAGTTGCGTCTGCCGCAGGTCGAGTTAGAGGAGATGGAACGGCCGGCCTCGGAGTTCGTGCAGGTGGAGATCGAGGAGCCGGATATGTGCGGCCGCTATACGGGCCGCGTCATTGAGGACGTCAAGGTCGGGCTGTCACCCGACTGGATGGTCAAGCGCCTTGAGGCCGTCGGGATGCGGAGCGTCAACAACGTCGTCGATGCGACGAACTACGCGATGATGGAGACCGGCCAGCCGCCCCATGCGTTCGACCACGCCAGCATTGAGGGCGCCAAGATCATCGTTCGCAAGGCCATGCCCGGCGAGCAGATCGTCAGTATCGACGGGACGAAGTGCGACTTGACGCCGCAGATGCTCGTTATCGCCGATACGAAACGGCCCGTTGCCGTCGCCGGCGTCATGGGCGGGCTCGAAACGGAAGTCGGTGGTGTAACCAAGACCATTCTTCTGGAGGACGCCTATTTCGATCCGGTTTGTATTCGGACGACTTCGCGTCGGCTCGCACTGCCTTCGGAGGCCTCGTTCCGGTTCGAGCGCTTCGTGGACATCGAGCGCATCGACTGGGCGTCGCGACGGACGGCCCAGCTTATTGTGCAAGTCGCCGGCGGCCGGGTGGCCAAGGGCGTCGTGGATGCCTATCCTCGCAGGTATCAGCCGCGAGAAGTGACCATGCGATTGTCGCGCCTGAGCAAGCTGCTGGGCATCGAAGTGCCGCAGGATGCCGTGCTTCGGATCCTCTCGGCGTTGTGCTTCGAGCCGCGTTTGCAGGATGGTTCCGTGGTCTGCCGCGTGCCCACGTGGCGGAGTGACATTCATCGCGAGGTGGACGTGATCGAGGAGGTGGCCCGCGTGCATGGGTACGATCAGGTGCCGACGCGAAAGCAGATTCAGATCGAGGCGACTCCTGCCGATCCGCATCAGAAGCTGGCGGAGGCCGTCGGCACGTTTCTCAACGGGTGCGGCTTCTACGAGACCGTGACCGTCGGGTTTGTGGATCAGGCGGTTGCGGATCTTTTCATGGCCGGTGGTGAAGCGGCGCATCTTGCCGTGCGCGATGTCACGCGCCGGGCGAGCAACCTGTTGCGCCAGAGCTTGCTCGGCTCGCTGCTGGAGGTCCTGAAGACGAACGTCAACGCGAAGAACCTGCCGTGCCGGATCTATGAGATTGGCGACACGTTTGTCCCAACGAGTGTCAAAGACGCGTTGCCTCAAGAGCGCACCAGGGTGGCGCTTGTGACGGATGGTGACTTGCGCGAGCTGCGGGGGGCTGTGGAAGGATTGCTGAGGAGCATCAACCGCACGGCGGAGGTGGAATTCGCTCCGAGCGAACTGCCGTGGGCGCAGGTGGGGGCCCGTGTGATGGTGAACGGCCGCGCTATCGGCGAAGCGGGGATTTTCTCGGATGCCGTTCGGGGGAAATTCGATTTCAAGGACGTGACGCCTTGCGGGGCCGAGCTGGACTTCGGCGAATTGATGGAATTGAAAGGCGGGCCGGTGAAGATCACCCCGATCCCGCGTTTCCCGGCCGTCGAGCGCGACCTGTCCATCGTCGTGCCGGAGCAGACGGCGTGGGCGCAGATTGCCGGCGCGGTCAAGAGCGCAGCGCCGGCCGAGTTAGAGGAGATCCGGTTCATTGACATCTATCGCGGCAAGGGGATTGCGGCGGGGCACAAGAGCGCAACGCTGTCTCTTCGCTTCCGGGATGAGGACGGGACTCTCACACACGAAACGGTGGATGGCTACCAGGCGGCGATTGTTGAGAGCCTCAACAAAACCGTCGGGGCCGAACTGCGCACGGCGTAGCGTCGTATTTCATATTCTGTTTGGGGGTTTGAGTGTGTTCGGCTTCGTCGTGCGACGGCGTGTTTTCGCATCATTCTGCGAGCCGCATCGCGGTGCGGCGGAACTCGTGGCCTGAGGCGGCATTTTGTCTACAGATAAGCCGCCGGAGCTGCCGATAACAAGGCGAAGACGGGTGCATTGTGGCCCGGGTTGTTTGGCTGGTCGGGTCTTATTTCCTTGACCCAAGGTTGAGGATTTGCTATATGTAGGTTGCAGGCTGACCCCTGCGGTGTACGTATCGACGGCGTGTAGTTGAAGGAACCGATACCCGTACTCGGGGAGATCAGGCCTTGTCGGACCGGAAACGCCTGCTCGTCAGGACTTTCGGACGCAAGTAACGATCGCCCACCTTATAGTAATGGGTTCCCTTCAATCGCCTGTCGTACGGCACAGGTGGAGGTGAGCTGGCATATTACAAAAAAGGCCTGTACGCGCAGGCCTTTTTTGTTTGTCTGCTGATGTGTGCGCCCCCGGCATTATCGGGCCGGCGCGCCCGCCGGAACCTGCAAATCCCTGGTCCTTTTGGAGTTAAGCAGCCGCGGGGAATTGCCGATGACACGCCCAGGGCTTGCTTGGGCTCCGCGTTCTGCTTTCGCGTGAGGATGTTGGTTTTGTGAGGAGTACAAATGCCGAGTGTGCGTAGTTTCACCGTCTTGCCGGCACTGCCAGAGTCATTGAAGGAATTGGTCGTTCTTTCCAGGAACCTGTTTTGGTCCTGGAATCCGCAGTTTGTAGAGCTTTTCCGACGCATCGATCCGTCCTTATGGGCCGCATGCGGTCACAATCCGACCAAGCTGCTGGGCAGCGTCTCTCAATCGCGGCTGGAGGCCTTGTCGCAGAATGAGAGCTTTCTGAACGAGTTGAGCCGAGCCACGGAAACCCTTGAGGAATACCTGAAGGCGCCGACGTGGTTTGAGAAGGTCTGCTGCCCCGGCTCCGATACGGTCATCGCGTATTTCAGTGCGGAGTTCGGGCTCCACGAATGCCTGCCGATCTATGCCGGCGGCCTGGGGATCCTCGCGGGCGACCACCTCAAGAGTGCGTCCGATCTCGGCATCCCGATCGTCGGCATCGGTCTGATGTATCAGAAAGGGTACTTCCGCCAATACCTGAACGTCGACGGCTGGCAGCAGGAGGCCTACGTCGAGAACGATCTGTTCAACATGCCGACCGAACTCGTGCGCGAGCCCAGCGGCGGGCCTCTGACCATCAGCGTGGAATATCCGGGGCGTTCCGTCCAGGCGCAAATCTGGTCCGTGTCCGTCGGCCGGCTGAAGTTATACCTGCTCGACACGAACATCCCGGCCAACTCATCGGGCGACCGGATGATCACGAGCAGCCTTTACGGGGGGGACCGTGAGCTGCGCATCCGCCAGGAGATCCTGCTGGGGATCGGGGGGCTCAAGGCCCTGGCGGCGATGGGGATCACGCCGACCGTCTGCCACATGAACGAGGGGCACGCCGCCTTCATGGCACTCGAGCGCGTCCGCCAGCTCCGAAGCACGACGAACATGACCTTCGAGGAGGCGGTCGAGGCCACGCGGTCGGGCAACATCTTCACGACGCACACGATTGTCAAGGCCGGCCTCGATGAGTTCGGGGTCGAGCTCATGGATAAATACTTCGCCGGCTATTTCCCGCATCTCGGTATCAATCGCCGGCAGTTCCTGGCCTTGGGCCGGATGCTTCCCGATGATGATAGTGAGCCTTTCAAGATGCCGGTGCTGGCGATCAAGCTGAGCAGCCATCTCAACGGCGTCAGCAAGCTCCACGGGCAGATCTCGCGCGAGGTGTGGGGCTCGCTCTGGCCCGGACTGCCATCGAGAGAGGTGCCGATTATCTCGATTACGAACGGGATTCACCTCAAGAGCTGGCTGTCGGATGAGATCGCGGGCCTGTACGAGCGGTACCTTGGCCCAACCTGGTCGGAGACCGTGTTCGACAAGTCGGCCTGGGAGCAGGTGGATCAGATTCCCGACGAGGAGTTATGGAGCGCCCACCAGCGGTGCAAGGACCGGTTGATTGTCTTTGCTCGGAAGCGGTTGATGGCGCAGATGCAGCGCCGCGGCACGAGCCACGGCGAGTTGAAGCGGGCCGAGGAGGTCCTCGATCCGGAGGCGCTGACCATCGGTTTTGCGCGGCGATTCGTCGCGTACAAGCGTGGCGACCTGCTGTTGCGGGACGTGGAGCGCCTGGCCCGGCTGCTCAACAATCCGGACCGTCCCGTGCAGATCCTTTTTGCGGGCAAGGCGCATCCGAGGGATAATGGCGGCAAGGACATTATCCGTCACATCACTCACGTGGCTTCCGAGGAGACGGTGCGGCGGCGCATCGTTTTCCTCGAGGATTACGACATTGACATCGCGCGGTTCCTCGTTCGGGGCGTCGACGTCTGGCTCAACAATCCGCGAAGACCCATGGAGGCCAGCGGGACCAGCGGCATGAAAGCGGCGGCGAACGGCGTTCTCAACATGAGCACACTGGACGGCTGGTGGTGCGAGGGCTACATCCCAGAGGGCGGCTGGGTCATTGGGGGCGGCGAGGACTACGCGAATGCGGATTACCAGGACGCGGTCGAGTCCCAGGCCCTCTACAACCTGCTGGAGAACGAGGTGGTGCCGTTATTCTTCTCGCGCTCGGCGGACCATCTGCCGCGAGCGTGGATCCAGCGGATGAAGGCCTGCGTCAAGTGGGTCGCGCCTCGGTTCAACACGCATCGGATGCTCGCCGAATACGCCCGGCGGTCCTACTGTCCGGCCACCGCACGCTACCAGTATCTGACGGCCGACGCGATGGCCAAAGCCAAGGCCTTCGCACGCTGGAAATCCGAGATCCGCCAGGTCTGGTCGGAGTTCACCGTCAAGGAAGTGACGATGAGCGTGAGCAATGGCAACGGTGGGGAGCACTTGAACCCGCGCCAGCCGCAACTGAAGGTGGGCTCAGAGCTGACGGTGCGGGCATTGATCCAGCTCGGACGAATCCAGCCCCGGGATATTTCCGTGGAGCTCTATCACGGGCCAACCGACTCGTGGGGGCATATCCGGGAAGGCTGTGCAGTGCCCATGATGTGCGAACAAACGGCCGGAGACGACGGGGCACACTGGTTCTGCGGTCGCATGGAGTGTCGGGAAACCGGGCAGCACGGGCTGGCCGTGAGAGTCCTGCCGAGCCACCCCGACCAGAGCAATCCGTACGAACTCGGCCTCGTCCTCTGGGAGAAAGGCTGAGGAACGGTCGGAGGCAGCGGTGCAAGCGGTCTACTTGCTCTCTCGCTCGCTCATCAGATCGTAGGCGGCCTGACCCGACGGCGCCTTCTCCAGCGCTTCCTTGAAGCTGTCATCCAGCATGAGCCGGCTGATCCGCGCCAGGGCCTGAATGTGAGGCCCCGTTTGGTCCGCCGGCGAGACCAGCAGGATCACGATGTGCACGGGCTTGCCGTCGACGCTCTCAAAGTCGATCGCCTCGCGGGCGATCCCCAGCGCCATGACCAGTTCCCGGACAGCCGTACACTTGCCGTGAGGGATGGCGATCCCCGAGCCGATTCCCGTGCTCCGAGTCTTCTCTCGCGTGAACACCGCGTCCAGGGCCGTGTCTCTATCAAGGACCAGTTTATGCTTGCTAAGGAGGTCCACCAGCTCCGTGATGGCCGAGTACTTGTCCCGGCTGTCCAGTGGAACCTTCACACACGTTGGCTGTAGTATCTGCGTCAGAATCATGTTCAGAGCGACCCAAGTCAAAGCCGGACCGAGCGTCTCGGCATAAAACTTGCACTATATTCTCGGTGGATTCTCCTGCCAAGCACTAATTTCGGCCCGATACGATTATTTCGGCGACGACGTGTGAACCTTCGCTCTGTTCGGCTCGGAAGGGAGCACGGCACCCACAGCGTCTGGATGCACGACAAGTTTGCAGCCAGCCTGGACAAGGCTCCTGTCATTGCGAGGAGGCCGCAGGCCGACGAAGCAATCTCTGACCGTTCGAGGGCCCAGATTGCCACGCCAGCCGTTGGCTGGCTCGCGATGACATGCAAAGGCTCTGCCACCATCCTGTCGTACACCCCAGTGTCCCGCTGGCGACTTTTGGCCTTTACAGGCAGCGGTAAACGTATAGAATTGGCTTCTTTCGCCGGGCCTGGGCGGCCACTGCCTGCGGCTGGCATTTGCTACCGGTGCCTTGTGGGACAGAATTGGAATTGGATATGACGAAGATTGCACTCTACGATACGACGTTGCGCGACGGCATGCAGGCCGAGGGGGTCAGCTTCTCGCTCGAAGACAAGCTATCGATTGCCAAGTGGCTTGATGAGCAGGGTCTGGACTACATCGAGGGCGGGTATGCGGCCTCCAACGCGAAGGAGATGCAGTTCTTTCGGGAAGTCGGAAATCTCGGCCTGACGCATGCGAAGGTCTCCGCGTTCGGGAGTACCCGGAGGGCCGATTGCCGTGTGTCCGATGACGTCTCTCTGAACTCCATTCTGGCCTGCAAGACGCCGGCGGCCACGATCGTTGGCAAGACGTGGGACCTTCACGTCCGGGAGGTGCTCGGTTGCTCCCTGGATGAGAACGTGATTCTCTGTGCGGAGTCGGTGCAATATCTGAAGCAGAAAGGCTTGGAGACCCTCTTCGACGCCGAGCATTTTTTCGATGGCTACGAGGAAGATCCGGAATATGCGATGAAGGTGCTGGCGGCCGCGGCCGAGGCGGGGGCGGACGCCCTGGTGCTCTGCGATACGAACGGCGGATCGCTGCCGGAGCGGATCTTTGAGATCACACAACGGGTCTGCCGAACGTTTGGCTCCCTGACGGTCGGGATTCATACACACAACGATTCGGATTGTGCCACGGCCAATTCCCTGGCCGCGGTCCGGGCCGGAGCCCGCCACGTGCAGGGTACGATCAACGGCCTGGGCGAGCGGTGCGGCAATGCGAATCTCTGCGCGGTCATTCCATGCCTGGCCTTCAAGATGGGGCTGGAGATCCTCGATCCGGAGAAGATGCGGCTCCTGACGGAGACGTCGAGGTTCGTTTTCGAGGTGGCCAATCTTACGCCGGCGATGAACCTGCCCTATGTCGGCGAGAGCGCGTTTGCCCATAAGGCCGGGCTGCACGTCAATGCCCTGCGCAAGAGCAAGCGCACGTACGAGCACATGGATCCGGCGCTGGTCGGCAACGAACGCCGGTTCCTCATCTCCGAGCTCAGCGGCAAATCGAACATCCTTGCCGAGCTTGAGAAGTCGCGAGTCGCCCAGGATCCAGCGCTGGCGAAGAGAATCCTCACGCGTGTCCAGGAGCTTGAGAATGAGGGCTACCAGTTCGAGGCGGCCAACGCGAGCTTTGACCTGCTGGTTAAGAAGGTCATGGGGACGTTCAAGCCTTCGTTCGAGTTGATCAAGTATCACGTCGACGTCGAGAAACGCAGGACGGGGGAGATTGTCACGCAGGCGACCGTCAAGCTCAAGGTCGGCGATGCCGTCGAGCACGTTGTCGGCGAGGGGGACGGCCCGGTCAATGCGCTGGACGCCGCCCTGCGAAAATCGCTCGAGATCTTTTACCCGGACATCCGCGAGATGCATCTGATCGACTACAAAGTCCGCGTCGTGAACGCCCGGGAGGGCACAGCGGCCCGCGTCCGCGTGGTCATCGAGTCCCGCGACAAGCACTCGCTGTGGGGGACCGTGGGCGTCTCGGAGAACGTCATCGAGGCAAGCTGGCTGGCGCTGGTCGACAGCGTCGAGTACAAGCTCCAGAAGACGACATAGTGTATTCTGCGTCCGGTCGCGAACAGGTCCTACGGGAAGACCGGGACCTGTTTACGTTCGGCGGAGGCATCAGCTCGCATGGACTGGTTCCTGCGACTCACTCTGTCGCCTTCGCTTGCGCCGGTTGACCGTCCGGCGGTCGGGGTGGGCGACTTGGGACTCGTCGGCGGCCACCTGAAGGACCTCGGAGGCGGTGGCGGCGAATCCGTCGGCGCCGATCTCTTCCCAGAGGCCCTCCGCTCGGTTGAACAGTCCGCCGGAGACCACGATCCGCATGTCCGGCCAGGCATTTACGGCCCGAATCCTGTCGATGAGCCGGCGGACGTCGGGCGCCTGCTTGGGCTTAGTCCCGTAGATGAGCAGCACGTCCGGCGCATATTCATTCATGAAGCCGAAGACATCATCGTTTGTGAGTCCTCCGCCGAGGAAACGTACCTGCCAGCCGTCGCTCTCGAACAGGTCGGCGATCATCTGGGCGCCGAGCTCCTGCAGCTCATCGCGGGCACAGCACACCGCCGCCTTCTTGTGCTTATCAGGGCGGCGGGGCAGTTTGTTCTGCAACTGGTCGACGATCGTGCGGTTGATCCGAGTGGCGAGGTGCTCCTCGACGATGGTGATCTTATCCGCCCGTAGAAGCCGCTCGATCTCAGCCATCACCGGCCAGATCAGGTGCAGGTAGACCGAGTTGGCCGGCACGCCGCTCTGCAGCGTCTCCTCAACGACGGATCGGCAGGCCTTTCTGTCCCCCCGAAGAAGGGCTTCGATGTAGCGGGCGAGGATGTCTTCCTTAACCATTGAGTTCTCCTTCGTACATGTTCTTAACCCTGTAGGGCTGCCCATCGGCAATCTGCGACCTTCTGGTTTTGCGGGTCGTGGTAAAATAGGCAACCATTTTCTTGTCTGGATTAGTATCGGAGACCCAGCCAAAGAATCTTTAGGTAAACTGGGGTAAATGGGGCGTTGCCAAGTTTTTTTTGTGGCAGTGGCAATCGACCATGGGATGTCGGTTTGCCTGCATAGCATGATTGCGGGGTGGAACGGGGGGGGCACCGTGGAAAGTCCGAGAAAACACACGCTCTTGCGGGGAATGAAGGAGGTCTGCCACAGAGGGCCGATGGCGTAAGTTCTTCGGAGAAGTGGGGTTACGCAGAAGTGGGTGGCAAGGGCAAAGTCGGCCGCGTTTGGAGTTTTTTTCTTGGAATTTAGACGAGCCGTCTGGTATAAAATAAGATACAGGGTTGTGCAATGGCTTGCGGCAGTGCGGATGCCGACAAGACAGACGCTTTGTGCTGATAGGGTTGGAGTTTTCGTGCACTGGGAGTGTGGGTCCGTCGCAATTCCCGTGCAGGACCCGGTGCAACCTATCGCGTATTCTTATCGGCTCAGGGATCTGTGTGGATCAGCGGGTCACTGTGGCTGATGTGTGCCGGAAGGAAGGAGGTCGTGCAGCCAAAACGAATGGGAGCACGTCTGAATTTCCAACGATTCTCACGCGGTTCATAGCGCGCCTGCCCGGAGAGACACGGGTGACCGATGTGGCGCGCGACGGAGGCTCTTGGTGTGTGGCCGGGGCTGAATCATTTGCTATGATGTCTGGTTTGAAGGAGGACTGACATGGCCAAGAAAGTAGGGTTCTTGATTGTCGTGGTGGTGCTGGGTGTAGGTGGTGTTTCGTGGGGGCAGAAGGCGAGCAACCCCATCCCGGCGGATGGGGCGACGGACGTGATCATGATGCTGTTGCGGTGGACATCGGGACCGACGGCGATCCTCCACGATGTTTATCTCGGCACGACGCCCGAACTCGGGCCTGAGCACCTGGTTTCCCCGAAGAATGGCCAGGGCGTGTACTTTGATCCAATGGGGGTGGTGCCGGGCACGACCTACTATTGGCGCATCGATGCGATCGACAAAATCGATGGCACCATCTATACGGGGGACGTCTGGAGCTTCCTGGCGCAGCCAGTGACCGCGTATTCCCCCCAGCCGGCGGACGGGGCCAATGAAGTCTCGCTGGCCCCGGTGCTGACGTGGCTGAAGGGCAGGGGGGCCCCAAAGCATCAGGTGTACTTCAGCGACAGCTTTGCGGACGTCAATGACGGTGCGGCGGCTGCGGACAAGGGCGTCCTGATGGACCCGGAGTTCACCCCGGGAGCGTTGGAGGAGTTGACGACGTACTACTGGCGGGTGGACGAAATCGGGCCCGGTGATGCTGTCGTGACGGGTGAAGTGTGGAGCTTCATCACCTACGGGGTTGTGGATGACTTCGAGAGTTACAACGATGACGTCGAGGCCGGCACGACGATCTTCGATACGTGGATCGACGGCCTGACGAACAACACCGGCTCGACCGTGGGCTACTGGGATGCACCGTTCTGCGAGCAGACGATCGTGCATGGCGGCCTGCAGTCGATGCCGTTCGACTACAACAACGTCGTGGCGCCCTACTACAGTGAAGGCGAGCTGGATTTCGGCGCGTCGCAGGATTGGATGGCCAACGGCGTAAATATGTTGACCCTGTACGTTCAGGGCAAGGGGCGGGACTTTGTGATTCCGAGCGTGAGTACGCCGCCGGTCATTGACGGCGAGGTCGACGAGGTCTGGTCGCTGGCGTCGGTGCAGCCTGTCAACGGCTTTATCCAAGGTGTGGAGTTGACTGGGCCGGGCGATGCGTCCGGGCAGTTTCGCGTGCTGTGCGACGTTTACTACCTCTACGTGGTGGTCGACGTGAACGACTCGGAACTGATCAACGACACCGCCAACTCCTGGCAGGATGACAGCGTCGAGTTCTATTTCGACGGAGGGAACACCAAAGCGCCGGCCGGGTTGTCGGGTAACAACCGCCAGTACACCTTCGGTTGGACAACAGATGACATCCAGGGAACGAACACGAACGTGGCGGATGTCGAGCACGCCCAGGTCGACACGGAGACCGGATGGCGTATTGAGATGAAGTTCCCCTGGCAGTCACTGATGGGATCGAGTGCGCCGGTCGGCGAGCTCATCGGGATTGATTGTTTCTACAACGATGACGACGACGGCGCCGACACGCGCGAAACGCAAATTGGGTGGCATTCGCAACTGGCCGACGACTGGCAGACGGCGGCCAGTTGGGGCACGGCGCTGGTCGCCGAACCGGAGGCGCCGGACGCGGGCGACTCCCTGTACGTTGGCCTCGGGGACAGCTCCAATCATGTCGGCGTCGTGACTCATCCCGACCCGGAGATCCTCCAGGGGTCAAAGTGGGCCGAGTGGAAGATTCCGCTCAGTGCTTTCATGGACGCCGGCGTGAACCTTGGGGCAGTGCGAAAGCTGTTCGTTGGTGTGGGTGACCCCAACGATCCGAAGCCGGGCGCTGCCGGGATGATCTTCGTCGACGACATCTATGTGACCAAGCCCGCCGCGGCTGAGGAATAGCTGCGCTGGCCCTGGCGGCATGATGGAATTGCCGATATGGGTTGTATGACGCGGGGCCTGTGTCCGACTGGCACAGGCCCCATTCTGTGCATTCAAAGGAGGACGCGCATGTATAAGAGACTGATACTGGTGGGTTGTCTCCTCGTGCTGTTCGGTGGTGGGATTACTCCGGCGCAGGTGGATCTCGTGGATGGGTTGGTTTGCTATTACAAGCTGGACGAGGAGGCCGGCGCGGTCGCCGGCGATTCTTCTGGTAATGGGTTTAACGGCACGCTGGAAGGAGAGGCCCTGGAGTGGGTGCCCGGACGTTTTGCCGGTGCTCTGTCCTATGCGGCCGAGGAGGACGATGCGCACGTCCAGATCCCGACGGCGGGCATGTCGGCCTCTGCGGGAACGATCTCCGTGTGGGGATACCTGCGTGAGCCGCAAGCATCGCGGACTCGCTATTTCTTCGGACACACAACCCAGCCGGCGTACGGCAACCGCATCCAGATCTATATGGACGGAAGCACGACCATGCTGGATATCGGCCTGGGGGACACACACACCAGGAACACCGATATTCTGGCCCTGAAGACCAAGACCTGGGTCCACGTGGTGTTGACCTGGAACAACGGCGCATACGTTGTCTACGTGGACGGTGCGAAGGTGGCGGACGGGACTTACACCGGCTTGACCAGCCTCCACGAATTTGCCGACATCGGCGATGAAGGCAACCCAGATGAGAATGAATCCTTCGACGGTTTCCTTGACGAAGTGCGCGTATACAGTCGAGCGATCTCGGCGGCGGAAGTGCAGGAGCTCTTCGAAGCTCCCGCTGCGCCGCGTGTGCGGGCATGGGGCCCCAGTCCCGCCGATGGTGCTCTCGATGTCCTCGTGGGACTGTTCACCTGGCAGTCGGTCGACACCATCCGGCTGCATGATATCTACCTGGGCACGGAGCCGAACCTGACGGAGGCAGATCGGGTCGCTTCCCGTTATGGGATGAATGTGTACTATTATGATCCCGGATTGGAGCCCGGTGTTACTTATTATTGGCGCGTGGACGAGATCGGACCGGACATGGTGACGGTCTACCCTGGGACCATTTGGAGCTTCCTGGCGTGGCCTTTGACGGCCTATACCCCTCAGCCGGCGGACGGGAGCAACGAGGCCTCGGCTGCCCCGGACTTGACGTGGCTTGGCGGGATCGGCGCCATCAAGCATCAGGTGTATTTCAGTGACCGCTTCGACGACGTTAATGACCGCGCGGCGGGTGCGGACAAGGGCGTGCTGGAAGACCCGAACTTCGCGCCAGGACAATTGGAGGAGCTGGCGACGTATTCCTGGCGCGTGGATGAGGTTGGGGCCGGTGACAACGTCGTGACGGGCGAAGTCTGGAGCTTTGCCACCTGCGCCATGGTGGATGACTTTGAGAGCTACACCGACGATATCGAGGCCGGAACGACGATCTTCGATACCTGGATCGATGGTTTGACGAATAATACCGGCTCGGTCGTGGGGTACTGGGATGCGCCGTTCTGCGAGCAGACGATTGTGCATGGCGGCCTCCAGTCCATGCCGTTCGACTACAACAACGTTGTCTCGCCGTACTATAGCGAGGGCGAGCTCGATTTCGACAGTTCGCAGGACTGGACGGCGAATGGCGCGGACATGCTGACGATCCACCTGCGGGGCAAAGCGACGAACGGGAAGGCCCCCCTGTACGTTGGGCTCCAGGACGCTCAGAATCGCATCGCGCTCGTCACGCATCCGGACCCGAACGTGGCGATGACGACGAAATGGAGTGCTTGGAAGGTCCCGCTCGGCGATTTCGCGGACGCCGGCGTCAGCGTGAACCGGGTGAGGAAGCTCATCCTCGGCGTGGGCGACCGGGACAACCCGGCGCAGGACGGCTTCGGTTTGCTCTACATCGACGACATCTATCTGACCAAGCCAGTGGCCGTGACGGAGGAATAGCTGCGCTGCCGCTCGCATAAGGTGGAATTGGTGAAACGGGTCATACGATTCGGGGCCTGTGTCCGACGGGTGCAGCCCCCGCTCTTGGAGACTTGAAAGAGGATGTGTATGTGCCGGAAGGAAGGAAGTCGAGCGGACCGACGGGCAAGATCGCATCTTCTCCTCCAACGATTCCGCGTGCATTACGGTGTACGCCTGAGTACTCCTGTGCGACAAGGCTTACAGCCCAACAGCGTTCGCAGAGGTTTGGCCGGGGCTGAAACACTTCTTATGAAGTCTGGTTTGAAGGAGGACTGACATGAACAGAAAGGTAGGGTTTTTGATTGTCGTGGTGGTGCTGGGTGTGTGTGGTGCTGGGTGGGGGCAGAAGGCGAGCGACCCCAACCCGGCGGATGGGGCGATGGACGTGATGATGGGGTTGTTGCGGTGGACGCCGGGACCGACGTCGATCTTCCACGATGTCTATTTCGGCACGACGCCCGAACTCGGGCCCGAGCACCTGGTTGAGGCGAAAAATTCCGGCGGCCTGTACTTCCATTTAGCGGGAGTGGTGCCGGGCACGACCTACTATTGGCGTGTCGATGCGATTGATGTAGACGGTGTTACGATCCATACGGGAGACGTCTGGAGTTTCCTGGCACAGCCCATGACTGCTTACTATCCCCAGCCGGCGGATGGGAGCAGTGAAGTCTCGCGGGCCCCGACGTTGACCTGGCTGGCCGGCATGGGAGCCCCGAAGCATCAGGTGTACTTCAGCGACAGCTTTGCGGACGTCAATGATCGTGCCGCGGCTGCGGACAAGGGCGTCCTGACAGACCCAAACTTCGCGCCGGGAGAGTTGGAAGAGTTGACGACGTACTACTGGTGTGTGGATGAAGTTGGGGCCACGGTCCAGGCGGGCGAAGTGTGGAGCTTCGTCACCTACGCGGTTGTGGATGACTTCGAGAGTTACAATGATGACGTCGAGGCGCACACGACGATCTTCGATACGTGGATCGACGGCCTGACGAACAACACCGGCTCGACCGTCGGCTACTGGGAAGCGCCGTTCTGCGAGCAGAGGATCGTGCATGGCGGCCTGCAGTCCATGCCTTTCGAGTACGGCAACAGTGCGTCGCCCTGGTACAGTGAAGGCGAGCTGGATTTCGGCGCCTCACAGGATTGGACGGCCAACGATGCGGATATGCTGACGCTGTACGTCCAGGGCAGTGTGGGGGACTTTGTTGTTCCGCGCGCCAGTGCGCCACCGGTACTTGATGGTGAGATAGACGAGGCCTGGTTGCAGGCGTCGGTGCAGGCGATCGAGACCCTGATCGACGGTGCCGCGCCGACGGGGCCGGCCGATTTGTCCGGCGAGTTTCGCGTGTTGTACGACACCGATAATCTCTATTTGATGGTCGATGTGAATGACGAGGCTCTGGTGCAGGATTCCGACGCCGCCCAGGGATGGGATGATGACCGAATTGAGGTCTTCATTGATGGGGACAACAGCAAGGACAACGCTCAGGATGGTGTGAATGACTACCAATACTGCTTTCGGTGGAACCACGGGGAAGTGGAAACACCGGTTGAATGGTATCTTCCGCCGACCAGCTTGGCGGGCGTGGAATATGCGGTCGTCACAACCGATTCCGGGTATCTTTTCGAGATCAAGCTGCCGTGGTCGACGATGATCGGTCGGTCGGCAGAGGCCGGTGAGTTGATCGGGATCGACGTCATGATCGGCGATGATGACGATGGGGGCGGCCGTGATTCACAGTTGTCCTGGCACCTGCCGTCAGGCACGCCCCACACTCCCAGTCTGTGGGGCACGGCGCTGCTCGCCGAGCCGGCAGTGGCGGACGCGGCCGACTTCCTGTACGTTGCCCTCGGCGACAGCTCCAATCGGATCGGTGTCGTGACTCATCCCGACCCGGAGATCATCAAGGCGTCAGAGTGGACCGCGTGGAAGATTCCGTTCAGCGATTTCGCGGACGCCGGCGTGAACCTTGGGGCAGTGCGAATGCTGTTCGTGGGTGTGGGTGACCCCGCCGACCCGAAGCCGGGCGGTTCAGGGATGATTTTCATCGACGACATCCGTCTGACCAGGTCCGCCGCGGCACAGCAATAGCTGCGCTGTTCCCGGCGGCATGGTGGAATTGCCGATAACAGTATGATGCGGGGCCTGGGTCCGACCGACGCGGGCCCCGCTTGTCCGCCGTCTGTCGGCCGGATGGGCAGGCCGGCGCTCACTTGGCGTGCGCCGGCGATGACAACCTCATACTTCCGCTCTTTCCGATCTCGGGCAGAAACGCGATTTGGAGCGATTGAGCGGCTCATGAGGCGGGAATCGGTGATTATGGGACCGGGATTTTCCTGTTGGTGGAACGCTCGAAACGTGGTATGCTATCTATATTGACGCGTACGGGCTTTCCGTCTGACGAGGGTCGGTGCCAGCAGTGCCCGACGGAGCATAGGGAGGGTTGGGATGGTATGAAAGGCACAGCGGTGCGAGGGACGGCATTCATTCACGAGGGTTCACTGTGCGACCTGCTGGGTCGGAGGAAACATCCATGGAGGGACACGGCGGGAGCGTTCAAGACGTCGTTAAGCCGTAAGCAGCTATTTGTGCGGTTATACTGACTTCAGAAGGAGGACGATTATGAACGGCAAGTTGATTTATCCCATTCTCTTCGTCGTGGCGCTCGGGGCCGTGGCGGTCCAGGCCCAGGACGTGGAGTGGATCCGCGCGGTCTACTGGGATGCGCGCTATCGGACGAACTGGGCCACCGAGGCGGACTCCGTCGCCGTGCGAGACGGCTGCGTGGCGGCCGGCTACGAGATCCTCGATGCCGACCAGCTCAAGGTGTGGATGGATGCCCGCATCGCGGACCAGAAGTACAGCGTCGTCGTCTTCGCGCGCGACAACGCGCCGGACACCGTCGTGGAGACGGTGGATCAGAATTGTACGCTTCGCAAATACCTCAATGCGGGCGGCAAAATCGTGTACTACTCGGATATTCCGTTCTGGGATATCGGGCATGTCGACGGGACCTGGGACAATCCGCAGACGGCCGGCGCCAACTCGATATTGGGCTTCAACACCGACATTGCCGTGTGGGACAGCAACCAGCAGGTGACCATCACGGCCGCCGGAGCCAAGTGGGGTCTGACCCAAGGGTGGGGTTCGGTCCGGCCGATTGCCAGCGGCGGTCCGGATGTGGTCCTCGCTACAGACGGGGCCGGCAACGCGGCTGCCTGGGTAAAGCACTACGTCACGGGCGACAAGTTCCGAGGATTTGTGCGACTCTGGGATCGGGGCGGCCGACCGCCTGTCGAAGATATCATCCGCGCGGCGGAATACGTTGGCGCCAAGGCCTCCAATCCTCAGCCGGCGGACGGCGCCGTAGGGGTCAGCATGGCCCTGATGCAGTGGGACGCCGGCAGTTTCGCCCTGTGGCATGATATCTACTTCGGGACGACCCCTGAACTGGGACCGGCGGACTTCAAGAGTAAGATGCCGCTCCAGTCGGCCATGTATTTCCACGGCCCGGGCTTGCAGCCGGGCACCACCTACTATTGGCGGATTGATGAGATCGATCCGGACGGCACCGTGCGCACGGGCGACACATGGAGCTTCACAGCCACTCCGCAGGCGGCCTGGGCGCCCATGCCGGCCGACGGCGCCCGGTACGTCGAGCAGAATGTCGTGCTCGAATGGTCGCCAGGATTGAATGCAACCCAACGCGACGTTTACTTCGGTACGGATCGTGCCGCTGTGGAAGCGGGCACAGGGGATACCGCCAAGGGCTCCCAATATCAGACTTCCTACACGCCGACGGGGCTGCAACGTGGCATGAGATACTACTGGCGCGTGGACGAAAAGGCCGGCGGCAGTACGGTGACTGGTCCTATATGGAGTTTCACGGTTCGCCCAATCGTCGCGAAGACCGATCCGACCCTGGTTAGCTGGTGGAAGCTGGAGGATGAGAACGCCGGCACGGCGGTCGTGGACTACTCCGGCTCGGACTACTACGGCACACTCAGAGGAAACGCGCAGTGGGTCGAAGGCTACTACGGGGACGCCTTGGACCTCGATGGATCTGACGACTTTGTGGAGTTCGACGCGCCGACGGATTGGCCTTCGGGCACGGAGGCACGGACTCTGTGCGGCTGGGGCAAGACAGACTCCGTCGCCGCAGGCTGGCGCTGGATCGCCGCCTATGGGGCGCCGGGGACGGGCCAGGCTTTCTTCATCGGTATCAACGGCACGGATCTCTATGGCGGCGGCTACGGCGACGATGTGTTCCGGGCCGGCTTCTGGGATGTCGACGTCTGGCACCATATCTGTGTGACCTACGATGGAACGACGGCCCGGCTGTACGCCGACGGTTTGGAGGTCGCCTTTGCGGCCAAGACCTGGGACCTGGTTCCCAACGTCGCGCGCATCGGCCGACAGGTCAACTCGGCCGCGGAGTTCTGGGATGGCATGGTCGATGATGTCCGCGTCTACAACGTGGCGCTGACACCCGATCAGATCAAAGACGTCATGCGAGGCGATCCGTTGATTGCCTGGGCTCCGCAGCCCAAGCGGGGCGCCAACGTGGACATCCGCGACGCCGAGGTGTTGAGCTGGTCGCCGGGCGATACCGCCGCGCAGCACGATGTCTATTTCGGCACGGACAGAGATGCCATCAAGGCGGCCGACACCGATTCGGCCGAGTACCAGGGCCGCCAGGCCGCCACGAGCTTCTCGCTGGCGGGTGTCGTCGACTTCGGCGGCGGCGCCTATTTCTGGCGCGTCGATGAAGTCGAGGCCGACGGCGCTACCGTCCACAGAGGCAGCATCTGGGAATTCACCATTCCCGACTATCTCATTGTGGACGAATTCGAGACCTACACGGACGACTATGAGGCGGGCGAAGCCATCTGGCAGGCCTGGATCGACGGCCTGACGAACGGGACCGGCGCGGTCGTCGGTTATTTCGATGCTCCGTTTGCCGAGGAGACGATCGTTCACAGCGGCGCGCAGTCCATGCCGCTGGACTATAACAATGTCAATTCGCCGTACTACTCTGAGGCCGAAACGGAATGGACGTCGGCGCAGGACTGGACGCTTTACGGCGTCACCGACCTGAGTCTGTGGTTCCAGGGTAGCCCGGTTACGGCCATTGAGACCGCCGCCGGTCAGTACCGGATGAGCGCCAACAGCAGCGATATCTGGGGTGCTGCCGACAACGGCCGCTTCATGTACAAGCAGCTCAGTGGCGACGGCTCGATTTCCGCCAAGGTCCTCAGCGTGGACAACACGTCCGCCTGGGCGAAAGGCGGCGTGATGATCCGCGAGAGCCTGGATCCCGCTTCGTCCTATGCGTTCATGTTCCCGACGCCGGACGGTCGCAGGGCCTTCCAGAACCGCCCGGGCACGGCGGCCAACGCGGTCTCGGCCCACAGTGACGTCGGCCTGGTCACGCTGCCGTTCTGGGTCAGGGTCGAACGCCAGGGTAGCCAATTCACCGCCTACTATTCGGAGAACGGCACGACCTGGATCCAGCAGCCTGACACGGAGAACACCGGCGGGGATGCCTCCGCCAATCCGCAGACGATCATCATGCCGACCACCGTCTATATCGGCTTGGCCCTGGCCAGCAACAACGGTCGCGGTGGCGTCTGCTATGCGGAATTCTCCGAAGTGAACGTCACGGGCTCGGTCAGCGGGCAGTGGAAGGTCGGGGATATGGGCGACGTGGCTCGCGGCAACGACCCTGCCCCGTTGTATCTCGCCGTGCAGGACACCAGCAACAAGGTCGGGGTCGTGACCCATCCGGATCCGACCGCGGTGAACCTCACCGAATGGACGGAGTGGAAGATCCCGGTGAGCCAGATTCCCAACGCGAATCTGACCAGGGTCAAGAAGATGTACCTCGGCGTGGGCGACCGGGACAATCCGACGCTGGACGGCAGCGGTCTGCTGTTCATCGACGACATCCGCGTCATCGGCCCGGCCGACGCGACGCCGTAGCGGAACCAAACGGCGGCCCGCTGTCTTGCCACGGGCCGCACGGTGCGCCCCGAGCCATTGCTCGGGCTGCACCGCCATGTGACATAGACCTGGGGCTCGTGCCTACACGCACGGGCCCCGGCGTTTTTTGTTCGCGTCGCACGCGAGGCACGAGCATGAAGGGCTCCTGCCGATCCTGTCTCCTCTGTTTGGGCCGGCACAATCTGACTGCGCTGTATTCGTGGCCGGTACGAAGAGACATCGACGTCTACCGGCTCTGGAATGATTACGAGACCGACGAGGAGGACGTCCCCAGTGTGTTCCTGAAGCTCGTCTGCCGTTTCTGAAGCGGTCGAGACAACGCTTGCATCGTATTCGGTCGAACCTTACCATACCCGGACGCCTATACCATGTGTGAACCCAGGACCTGGAGTAGGCATGACGTTGTACAGAGGGATGTTGAACGAAGTCGTGGTGGAGATCAGACGCTTTGATGATGTGAATGATCGGATGAAGAAGATCGCGAAACAGACCGTTGGGATCATCCTCATTGTCCTGGGGCTCGTTGCGCTCCTCACGCCCCTGTCGCCCGGATCGTGGCTGATCCCAATCGGCCTGGAGTTTCTCGGTCTGCGCATCCTCCTGCAGGACAAGCTGTTGCGATGGGCCCGGGCCCGGCCCGACAGCAGGCTGGTCAGGATCGTCTGCAGGATCATGTGCGTTTGGGAGCGAGACCCGGCGAGGAAACGAAGATGGCGCCGCATATGGAAAGGAGAGCGTGGTCATCGTGATTCAAAGCCTTGACGACACGGACAAATGACGGAAGAATGGGGGCGTTGGAATCTGACGGACATGTTGTTACAGGAGTCGATGGGAGTGCCGCAAATGAACACGATCTCAAAGTCGATGCTTTTGATTGTTGCGCTGGTTGTGCTGCAGGGTGTGTCGAATGCCCAGGAAGGATCCTGGATGGTCTACAAAGGGGGCTCCGGGCCCGGGCAGGGCAAACATATCGTCTTTGTCACCGGGGACGAGGAGTACCGCTCGGAGGAATCGATGCCGGTGATGGCCAAGGTCCTTGCGGTCCATCACGGGTTCAAGTGCACGGTCCTGTTCGCCATCAACAAGGACAGCGGCGAGATCGACCCATTGACCCTCGATAATATCCCTGGCCTGGAGGCTTTGGAAAACGCGGACCTGATGGTGCTGTTCACGCGGTTCCGCGAGCTGCCGGACGAACAGATGAAGTACATCATGGACTACACGAACTCCGGAAAGCCGATCGTCGCCCTGCGGACGGCCACGCACCCCTTCTTCTACCGGAAGAACCCGAAGAGTCCCTATGCCAGGTGGAGCTGGCAGAACAAGGACGAGGCGTTCAAGGG
>CBFDDG010000010.1:0-24876 GCA_965603505.1 uncultured Phycisphaerae bacterium
ATCGTGCTGAAATAGGTCTCAGCGGTCTTCGTGTAGAAGTTCCTGAGGTCCTCTCCCGCCTCTTCCGTATCCGGCGCTTCCTGGCTTTGCAGCAGGGCGTCCCAGGAGGCGTAGTCGGTTCCCCAGGTTTTGTTGAGGTTCTGGGTCGTGCCGTACTTCGCCTTCAGATCGTCCACGAAGACCTTCTTGGCGGCTTGGTCGGCCGGGGAGATCAGTGCCGCCACCGCAAGCGACGTGTCGTTGCCCCACGCCAGCTCATTGTGCACGAAATAGCCGATACACCACGGGTCGCCCGCCGTCCTGCCCTGTTCGCGTGCGAGGCGCTCGCGCAGCTTCTGCGCGAAGCTCGGATCGAAGACGTCGTAGAATTTGCCCCAGTACCCTTCCGAGCCCTCCAGTTCTTTCGCCGTGAAGTGAATCGTGGCTACGTAGGGTGTTCGGCGCATCAGGTAGATTTGCTCGTCGGACCAGTTCGCGATCGTATTGATGCCCCAGCTCTGGAAACGGCAATGCGTGATATCGGCGAACGGCTGCTCGAAGTCATCCCCGTACTTGCGCAGGAAGTTGGCGCGGCTGAAATCGTACGTCCGGTACGGAGAATGGTCTTTGTAATAGCCGTGAGGGGCCCATGCCCCTCGTCCATAGAACTGGGCAAACGGCGAATCCTCAGCGGGCAGATCGCGGAAGTAGTGTTCTCGGTCGGTGATCGGGGTGGCATTCGCGCTGCGCACGCAATCGATTCCATGTGACCAGAACAGTTTGCCGGTTGGGTCGACAAGCCACCATTTGCCCTGGTGCTTTTGTACGCGGAAGAAGCCCGTCGCCTCGAGTTGGGGGCCCTCAGTCCAGCCGCCGTAGCTGTTCCAGTTCCGGGGCCTTGCGTGAACCCGCAGGTCCGCCTGCTCATCGCGGCGCTGTGCGATCAGTTCCTCGACGGAATGGGTCTTGCCGGGCCAGTCGTTATGGATGTATTGCCCAAACTCATCAATGAAAGGCAGGAACGTGGACGCATCCAGCACCTGCACGTGGCCACCCGCGTGGATGTTGTCGATCTCGAAAACGTGGTCCTCCGAGGGATGGCTGACGAAGATGACCAATTGAATCACGTTGGCGGTGTCGATCTTGCCCGCATGAACGGGATTGGCCCTCATGCCCACAAGCTCCAGCGGCTCGTCGAGCTTCCAGGGAACGGGGAAGATGCGAACGGTCAGCGCCTGGGTGGCGCCCGGGTCCACAGAGATATGGTCCGTGACACAGTGATTTGTGCCGTCCGCTCCCGGATTGTCCACGCGGCAGTATACGGTGACGTTCCTATCCCCGGGATTGATTATCTCCAGCGAAATGGATTCATATGGCGACAGATCCCATTTGCCCTCCGGGGCCTTGAGCGTCACGCCGGGCCAGGGGGCTTCGTGCCCCGTTTTGATGCGAAGCGTCCCCGCACGCGTCACGGCGACCTTGGCGTCGCTGGTCTCAACGGCGCCGGCCTGGAAGCCGGACCCGAAGTTGAAGAGGACCCGCGATTCACTTTCTTGCGCAGCGGAAGTGATCGATGTGCCCATACAGACGAGCACAAATGACGCCGTGCAGATAACCACCAGATAGCTTCTCATGATTTCATCCTCCAAAACAGAGCGTGATGTTGCGGTTTGTCATCTCTCCGTCCGGCCACGCTCGATGCTTATTTCGTCTGCCTTTCGAGCAGGTACCACATGGTTGCATACTCGGGTGACAGCGTCAATACTCCCCGCCCATTTTCATAGGCGACAGGCACCTTCTGCCTGGGCGAGCCATCCGGAGCGAGTGCGTGGCAGGTCCATTTTCCTTCCGGCAGGACCATACTGCCCCGAACGGCCTCGATCCGCACCGGCGTCTGGCCCCAATTGCGTCCGACCGTCCGCCGGTCGGGCGAGAATTGCATGCCAGTGTTTTCGCACCGTCCGCACGCCGTCACGAGGATCTTCGTCGCCGTATTCTCCAGAGGCGTGACGGTCAGAGCGACGAAATCAGGGGATGCCACACGAATCTTGCCGCGCGTAGCATCATCGAATCGCCCGGCGTGCCCCGTGTACACCTGTGCCAGGGAACTGGTCGCCTGGTAGATCCCTCGACCGCCGTCATCGACCGACCATTTCAATTCGCTGGCCTGCGCGTCTCGACCCGCGTTCGGAAGGCGAGCGTCGGGGTAGCCTGTGGCAATCCGGCTCTTTAGCATATCCTCCCAGGTGATACGGCCGTCATTCCCCAGCACCGCCAACATGCTGCGATCATGGTTGAGGTGAAGTTCGGCCATGGCGTGCAATCGCCGGGCGATATTTACCACGCGGGCAGTCCGCGCCGGTCGCAGGCAGGGGATGCGCCCGTCGAGAAAGATCGCCGTGCCGGCGCGCATGAAGCCCCATTTGGCCGGGTTCGTGTCCATGTCGAAAAAGCCGCTCATGGCCTCGCGGTCCCAGTCGTCCGTGGCGTGGGAGTACGTGAAGAGCCAGATGCCGTCCCAATCCTGCGCCGCGGCGAAGGAGGCAACCATCGGGACGCACTCGGCCTGCGCATCGGCTGGGGCCGGGTGGTTGTACTCGCTCAGGGTGAACGGCTTGCCCGCCATTCGTTCGGCGGCGATGCGAAAGAGTGTAGCCTCGTCCGGATGGTCTGTCATGGGTTTCTGTTCGATGAGCCAGTTGCCTGAATCCCAGGGCCGGCCGGGGAAGCGCGGATGCTGCCAGTAAGCATGGCTATCGATGAAGTCCATGTCGCTCTGGGCGTAGAGCCCAAGCGGGCCGAAGACAATGGTGCCGGTAACGAGGGCGCCGCAGCCCAGATCATTCCCGACGTAGGACCGCATGTCGTCGAAGTAGCCCTTCTCCGTCTCGGCGAGGAAGAGCATGCGGTCGAGAATGCGCGGCGTGCTCTCGTTCTCCTGGAAGAGCTTGACTTTGCCGGCCTCCAGAGAGTCGCCCTCGGCCAGACCCACTTGTCCGCCGGGCCGCAGTTCGACGCCGGCGAGGTGAAAGGTAGTCTCGTTGCCGCCGTACGCGAAGCTGATTCGCGCGTTGTCGTCATCGGCGCTGGCCACGAAACCAAAGGTGAACGTCTTCCAGTCGGGCCCGAGTTCCACGCGTCTGGACAGGCCGAGATTGCCCCACGGGCTGTGCGCCTGGCTCACGCCGCAACTGATGGTCCGCGGCTGACGGCTGGCGGCCTTGAAGGAAACCGTGTAGTAGCGCCCGCCCACCGCGGGGAAACCGCCTTGTGTGAGCTGCAAGTGCCATTCGGTGTCGTCGGCCTTGTCGATCTTGATCTGCACGGCGCTCTCAGGCATATCCCGCGACCGGGACAGAGAGGCCTGGCAGCCTTCGTGTTGCTCCGGGCGCCAATGCCGGGGTCGCTTGCCGTCCGTCTCCCAGTCGGCGAACGCGCCATTCTGCAGCATGTTCTGGCCTAACGGCTGCACGCCCTTGGCCCAAGCGGTCTGCAGAGCATCGTCGGCCCCGTATTTCCGGCGCAGCCAGGAGTTGAATTGCCCCTGCAGGATCTCGGCGTAGTAGGGTGGGAGGGTTCGAAGTTTCTCATCGCCATTCCACATGAAGAAGCTGTCCTCGTTGGTGATTTCCACGAACGCGATGGCGGGTTCGTCGGCGTAGCGCACCTTGCGGTACGGGTTGACGTGCGTCAGCAGGTCGTGGGCGTACTGCTTCTGGGCGTCGACCAGCGCCGGGGTGAAAATGCCCACGATCTTGTCGTAGCTGGTGTTGGTCTCGGGCAATCCCATGGTTCGACTGTGGCTGTGGCCAACGTGCAGATTGATGTTCACCCAGATGCCGCGTTTGGCCAATTCGTTGATGAAGAAGTCCAGGCGGTCCAGCGCTTCGGGTTCAATCGTCTTTCCGTCCCGGGCATTCCAGATTCCTCGTGGCCAGCGGGCGGTGTCCATGTGATGACACCGAACGCTGTTGACACCTGCCGCGGCCAGACGTGCCGCAACATGCGGTGCATCCTCGTGGGTGGGGAAGTTGGCCCCGAAGCACAGGTTCACGCCCCAGATGCGAGCCCTTTTCCCACCCCGGTGGAAATAGGCTTTCTGAACGACCAGCCGCTCCGAATCGATGGCTATCGGGGTATAGTCCGCCACCCAGACGGTCTGCTGCGGATCAATCCTGGCGGGGATCACGAAGGGTACAAACTCCTGCCCCGTCGCCGCTATTCCGCCAGAGCAATGCAGGCCGATGACTGCGGCGAGCAGACCGATTTTTGCCCTTGTGACGACCGCAGGAATCCAGCCTCTATTACCACCCTGTCTCAGTTCCATCGCTGTCTCCTCATGGTTGATTGAAGTTATGCCGTCGGGTGTGCTGCCCGATCATCTTCAACGCCTCTGCAAGCTACTACCACACGGCCATCCCTCTATCAACCCAAAAACAGGGGGCGAGCCTTGGCGCCCAATCGGGTCGGCGGCCCGGGACAAGGCCGGGCCGAGACCGGCGGAGTGTGCGCGGCAGGCCCGAAAAAATCTTGCGAAAGTCATAGAAATGCTCTTGCCCGCAGGAACGTTGTGGGCAAAATATGGAGTTGGACGGAAACCAACTGTTGAACTGGATGCCGGTGAGCCGATTTCTATATTGTGGGGAGCCGAACCGGCAAGGCGGCAAAAGGTTGGAAGGCGAACCACGCCACGCTGTTTGGTTGCGTGGTGAAAGTGATTGCGAGTCCTACAACGGGTGGCCCGGCGGTTGTCCGGGTAGTCCTTTTTTATCTGATAGGGGAACACGGATGAGTCCGATAAGCGTGGCACGGAAAAGCATGACGGTGTCTGAGATCAAGGTGAAGGCCAAGACACTGGGAGTGAATCCCGGTAAGATGAAGAAGGCCGAGCTGATTCACGCCATTCAAACCGCCGAAGGGTGTACACCCTGTTACGGCCGTTCCAACGGTGACTGCCCCTGGCTGGAATGTTGCTGGAGAGGCGATTGCTTCAAGGCCAAGGCGTAGGTCTCCAACATCCCGGCTGCAGCACGCAGGTTTCGTATCGTCATCCCGGAGATATGGCTGTGGGATGATCTCGCGGGGGCTTTTGTGCCCGCGTGCCCCCCGAAAGGCCGAATGTGTCAATTTCGGCCCCCCAGCGATGAGATTTCTCTTGACACGCGGACAGTGTGATGGTAAGGTTCTTCATGTGTCAAGGTGTATACTTACCTCCCTCGAAGCATACCCCTGATGACTAAGACGAGGGAAATGTGTGGGGACCCGGTGGGTCCCGGGAGAAGATGACGTGGCACGAGGTACGGTCAAGTGGTTCAATGAGAAGAAGGGTTTTGGCTTCATTACCCCGGATGACGGCGGCGAGGATTTGTTCGTCCATCATTCGAATATTGCCGGCGAAGGTTTCAGGTCTCTTCAGGACGGTCAGGCGGTCGAGTACACGCCGGCGCCCGGTCGCAAGGGTCTTGAGGCGACCGAAGTGCGGCCCTGCTGAGACTGCGTAGACTGATAAGCGATTGCCAAGCAAAAGGCCCCGCTTGCGGCGGGGCCCTTCGTCTAATCTGATCGCATCGTTCTGCCTACCGGCCGCCCAACCACAGACGGCGCGTCTGACTCACCTGAACGAACGTTCATCGCTCTGTGACGGCGGCGCAGAAGCCATGCTTTGCATGTCCATCAAGGCGGGACCCTCCGGGCAAGCCGGCGCGTTCATCATCCTTCCATGCATAGCACGGCCGACGTGCATGGAAAGCTCTGTAGGATCGGACCAGACGTATCCCGGGCTACGTCTCACCAATTCCTATTCGTCGTCGTAGTCTTCGTCCTCGTCGTCGTAGTCTTCGTCTTCGTCCTCTTCCTCTTCCTCGTCCTCATCCTCCTCTTCTTCGTAATCGAATTCTTCGTCGAGCGGTTCGCAGGTGCAGTTCGTAGGTTGCTCACCGCAACAGGAGCAGACACCGTCCTCGACGGGAGCGCCACACGAGCTACAGGAGATGCATCCACATGAATCACACATTCGCCCACTACCTCTAAAAACGTTTTCAAATTGACGCTCGCACTGGGCGGATTCACGGTAAATCCGCTGGCCGGCACCGGCATCATCGTATGCTTGGCCATACGAAAAGCAATAGCCTTTGTGCAAAAATTTTTCGCCCGATTTGTGGCCGCCCCAATGACCGGAAAATGCTCCGAACGAGACCAAGAATCCGGCCGTTTGGAAGACAGATCCCGGACCGTATCTACTTGTATCGCTGTAGGGCCAAACGGATGATCTTGCTGATGAGGGCCTCGTACTTGATGCCGGCTCGCTCTGCCGCTTCGGCGACCTCTTCCCCGTAGGCAATGTCCGGGTTGGGGTTGGCTTCGAGGACGACGAGCTTGTTGTTGGGCGTGAGTCGCATGTCGATTCGACCGTAGTCCTGGAGTTGCAGGACGCGATACGCTCGTTTGCAGATGCGCTCGATGTTCTTGAGCGTCCCCGGCTCGAGTTCGGCAAAGCCGAAGTGGATCTTCCATTTCTCCCGATAGGCGCGGTCCCACTTGCAGCGGTAGGTGAGAATGACCGGCCCCTGGTCGCCGCCGGCATCGAAGAAGCATTCTCGCGGCGGCGGGACCATCAGTCGTTTGTTGCCGAGCACGCTGACGTAGAGTTCGCGGCCCTCAATGTACTCCTCGGCGATGACCGCCTGTTTCCATCGCTCGTGAATGAAGGCGGCCCGCTCCCGCAGGGCGTCCTCATCGCAGACGATGGACGCATTGGAGATGCCCTCGGAGCTGTCCTCGAAGGCCGGCTTGACGACGAGTGGAAAGGAGAGGCTCTTCGGGATGCGGATGCTCTGATTGTGAGGCAGTGAAAGGAAATTCGGCACGCGGATCTTGTGGAGAGTGAGCAGTTGCTTGGTCAGCCGCTTATCGCGACACAGAAGCAGACCCATGGCCCCGGCCCCGGTAAAGGGAATATCCAGCAGTTCCAGGAGGGCGACGATATTCTTATCGTAGCGGCGATCGCCATAGAAGTGTTCGGTGAGGTTGAAGACCAGATCGGGGTCGTGGCCGACCAGCGTTTTGACCACGGCCGCGATGTCGCACTCGGCCCCGAGGACCGAGACGCGGTGGCCGAGGCTGCGGAGGGCCTCGCACACGTGGTACTCGGTAATGGGCTTGTCCGACGCATTCTTGAACTGGGGATCCTCCGGTGGGATCGTGGCCGGATCGACCAGGACGGTAATGTGTAACTGTCGGCTCATGAATTATCTGCGTTTCTTGCTGATCGTTAGAGTATTGCTTGCGATGGTCGTCAACAGGGCGGTCAGCCCGATGATACTGTCGTGATCGCTGCCTCGCGCCGCGAGACCCAATTCATCACACCGCGCGGCCAGTCGGTTCACAAGCTGATAGATATCGTACTTTCGGTGGCCGGTCCATCGCGTGACGTTGCCGGCCAACTGGGCACGATGCGAACGAAGCAGTTGCGAGGCTTTGACAGCCGAAGGGCCCGGATGCCTCGCGGCGAACAGCTCCAGGAGACTGTCATCGTAGAAGCCCTGGAATTCACTGCCCAGGACCCGCCGTTTGCGCTCGTAATGTGCCGCCAGGGTGGAGGTCATGCGCGCCGCCGAGTAGGGCGGATGGCCCTTGAGCGTGACGAGCGGCGGTTTGTCGGCGATGTCCTTCATCACACGATCCATATAGTGCAGCTTCTTGATGACGGGCCAGTCCTTGTACTTTTCCTGCCACGTGCTGTCGGGGGTCAGCCACACGGCGAACGTCTCGGCGAAGTCCTCATCCGGATGGGACTGCGCGTAGTTATCCTTCAGATGGATCACGAAGCGGCGGGAGTAGGGCTGATAGAAGTAGGAGTTCGAGTACGTGGCCGAGAACAGCCCGAACAACTGCCGCCACCGCGTCCGGCGGTACAATTGATAGGCATAGCTGATGGCGTGGCCGCACTCATGCCGCAGCAGCTTCATACAGGGTTCCTCGGTGGCACCCTCGACCTCGTACATTGTTTTCTGTTCGAGCTGCCTGAGCCGGGGATGAGCGAGACAGAATGGGATGCCGACGATCGGGACCTTGTCGGGCGTAAGCCACTCGTCGGCCAGATAGCAGGGCGGGTGGAACTGGATCCCCTTGGCATCGAGCTCCGCATTGAGCCTGCCCACGCATGGCTCCACCGGCGATCCCGCGATCTGCACGTTCAGGTCCCGGATGCGCATCTGCAGCAACTCCTCGTCGGCGAGTTGCTCCCAGTCATATATCCTGTGCGTTCTGCTCATAGCTGCATCCGCATCATTACCGTCCGTTCTTATACCATGGCAGACGGTGTACATCAAGACGGGTCTTGGCGACCTTTGCCGCATGGAATTCACCAGGGCGGTGGCATAGCGATGCTGGGGTGACTCTCCTGTAGCAATCGTGGATTTCAGTGCTGCGCCAACCGCGCCGGCGGGGCATTGAGTTGAGAACTGTAAATGCCCACCGTGGAGTCGAGCAGCGTTTCGTTGGTTGCGTCTTTGCGGATGTGCAGGCTGCCGACCTGAATGACGGCCTCCGAGGCTTCGACCGCCGTGAGGAAATCGACGAGCTGTCCCAGCGAGACGTCCTGCAGTTCGATGGTTACCAGGACCTCGGAGTAGTCGCCCTGCGCCCGCAGAATGTCGCCCTGCATGGTCACCATGTTTCCGGCGAGCTTGTGCCGCTCGATCATGGCTTCCAGGAACGGCAAAAGCTGGAAATCTCGCTCCTGCGACGCCATCTTTGCCCGCAGCGTCTGGAACCGCTCCTGCAATACCGCGTACTCCTCACTCCTGGCCTGCAGTTCCTGCAGTTGGGCCTGTTTCTCAGGGATGATGCGCTGGAGCGTGCGAATGCGGCTGCGGGTCGGCTTAATGGCGACGGCATACAGGGCCCAGACGGCGATGACTGCCGCCAAGCCGACCGAAAGCAATCGTTCTCTCCGCGTGATTTGTATCATGATACCTTGCCCCCGACCGATGAAAGCGAGATCGTGAACTGCACTTTCCCGGATTCGGCGTCCTTCTTGGGCGTGGGGACGTCCACGACCCGCAGGCCCGGGATTTGTTCCAGCAGACGCTGCCATTCCGAGAGCGTTCCGAACGAATCGCAGCTTCCCAGGATCCGGACGGAGTCGGCGGCGATGAGCACATCGTGGAGCTTCAGCCCTCCCCCGGCAGGCGTGCATTCGCTCAGTGCATACAGAATCTCCAGAGGGGCTGGACGCCCCGGATGAAAGCCGGTGAACACCTCACCTTCCCTACGGAAGGCATCGAGCTTCTGCTGAAGCTGAACCGCCGGGTTGACGATGTTCGTTTCTTCGGGCACGGCCCGGCGGAAGACCGCTTCCGCCTGCTTCTTCAGCCGGGTGTGCTGCGACTCCAGCGACGAGAGCTGCAGAAACAGACCGATGACCCAGACGGCTGCTGCGGCGGCCGCCAGAGCCCCACAGATCTTCAACTCCCTGGCAGTCTTCAGGTGCGGACGTGTCTTCGCATGGTAGATCCCGAGGAAGTCGATGGATTTCCCGTTCGGCCCAAGGCTCCGCAAGGCCAGTCCTTCGGCGATGCACATCGGGGAATCGAGCTCCACCCCTTCGGATGAGACGATCGTGGCGCATGGATCGACGGGAACGATCCGGCTGTCGATCCTCTCCGGGAGGGAGGCCGCCAGCAACGGGGCCATTTCGCGAGAGGCGATCAGGAAGACGGCAAGACCTGCGTCCGGGGCGTTGCCGAACAGTCGTTTCCACGTGATCTCGATCTCCTGGCCGACGATTTCCGCCGTGTCCCGGGCAAGGGATTCAATGCCTTGATCGGCCGTCGAAAGCATGGGGATGCTTCTGACAAGCAGAAGATTCCCATCGTAGGTCACGGCCAGACTGAGCGTGGATGCGTCCACGTACAGGATGACAGCCGGGCCGTGCGTGGATTCGGGATGGTTCGTGATGACGGCCAGGTGGGCGGCTGTGATCGGCGTCTCGACTCGTCCCGGCCGTACATTGCCTTCATCCAAGTGACGCAGCTCTTGCCCGAGTGATTCGACCGATGTCGCGGCCACGAGGACCGAGTGCTTGCCATCGGCCAATCTCAATACGGAGCAGACCTGGGCGGCAATGTCGTCGGCCGGGATGGGGAAACGGTCCTTGAGGCTTGGTGTGTCTGCCTGCCTGAGTCTCTCCAATCCCGCCCCATCCGTCTGGATATCGGCAAAGAAGAACGCGTTGTGCGGCAGGGAGATTGCGATCTCGGCCCGTCGGTCGAAGCCATGCTCGGTGGTCAGCGAATGTAGAATGCCCGGCAGGGAATCCGTGCTCCGGCGGGTCTGCATGGCGAAGGTCTTCTCCAGGCAGACGCCTTCCGGTGTCCGCGCGACCTGCGCGGCACGCAGGTGAGACCGACCAATGTCTATGCCAATGCATCGCTTGGGCATATTATCGCCTTACCCGTTCTCCAGCCGAACAGAAGCCCTCAATCCTAAAGCTCCCGATAGGACACAATATCGACATTTCCGGCCTGTGTGTTTCTCTGTAACAGGGCCTCGATCGTACATTTGCGGTTTCGCGTGCTCCCCCGCGACGTAATGCGATAGTACCGTTCCGTCGGAGCGACGGTGATCAGATCTTTCATCGCTACGTAGGCGTTATCGGTCATTCCCGGGACATTTCTGAGCTCGGCCGTGCTCCCGAAGGGCTTCAGCTTCCGATGGCTGACGATCATCTGGGCCAATGCGGCGTCCATCTGCTCCGAGAGAGATTCGATGATGAGCAGGGGGGCCGCATTGATGTTCACCTTCCCATCGCCTAAGCACGTCAGAAGCGGCCGCAGACGGCTGAAGGCTTCCGGCGTGATCCCTTTGATCCACAGGATCTCGTCGATCGTATCCAGTGGCTTGTTCCTGCACCGATAGGCTGGTGTATGCGTCTCGTAATAGTCATACTCCGCACCGGTGTTCTCCCGCTTGATGAACGGCAAATGAGTCACTTCATCATCCCTGTCCACCCAATCGATGATGCCCGGGACGATGCCGTATCCGATTCGCTGGGAATCGGTCTGTTGGCCGTTCACAAGATCGATCAGACGAAGGAACTGATCGACGCGTTTCCGTTCAAGCTGCCCGTCCGCGTTCTTCAGATGGTTGATGTTCAGCAGGCCATTCTCTTCCGTGACGGTTATGGAGCAGCTTGCATCACCAACAGGGAATGTATTCTCGCCGTCGAGCAGTCGTGCCCATTTTGGATCGGCGGAGAGATCCTCCGTATCCCTGATCGCGGCCACGGCGATCTGCAGCCCGGCCCACGCACTGTTCCAGACCTGCTCGGCGCTGCAGAAGCCATCGGCCTTGTCCAGGCTTGTGCGTGTCGCCTGGTTGAAGCCATACAGCAGCGCGGACAGCATGAGCACCGCGCCGAGCACGACGATCAGAATGAACCCGTTTTGCCTGTATTCCTGTCTGTCTCTTCTCATGGTTTTCCGGCCGGTGTAATCTGCAGCCGTTCTTGCACGGCGGTCCGGCAGGCCACCGGCACCGTCGTTCCGTAGCGGTACGCTCGTCCGTTCTCATCGGTGACCGTCACGGCAATCCTGATGGCCTGCGGCAGTCGCCGGGTCTCCTTGGCGTCCCATTCGTATTGCCATTGCTTCCCGTCGTGGAACTCCAGATCGATGCCCGTGACGCCCGTCAGAACCGGCCGCCAGACGCTCCGGCCATTTGACCGGCGCGGACCGGGCATGTGTGGCTCGCAGGAGATGGCCAGCACGCCGGCCGGCTTGTCATACCGGTACGCGATACGGGAGAGCCCCATCGGCCCATCCGGCCCCACGCTGAATCCGCCGGTCGTGGCGAAGCGAAGGATCTCGCCTCGCGCCTCACGTGCACTGCCTTGGAACAGGATGGATGCAGGTTTGGATTCATCCTTCCGGGGAACCGCTCGATAGGGAGCGTTATCGTGGTCCGCCAGTGAGGGCGGCGCCATTGCCGAATCTGCTTGAGACGGCGGCGCGTACGCGCAGCGGACTTGGCGGGCCATCAGGCGCAGCACAAGCTGCGCTCGCTCGGAACAGGCCATCCGGCCGTCGTATACGCTAAGAGATCGAGACGTGGCGGCGTAGCTGCCGTACACCATCGTCATGATGGTCGCTATGATCGCCATCGCAACCATCAGTTCGATCAGCGTAAACGCATTGGATCTCGATTCACTTCGTTTCACGGATTCCGCTCTTTGCCACGTAGGTTGTGAAATGGATGGTTTTTCCGCCGGGGTCCTTCTGCAAGCTCACATCCACCGCGACTTTCCGCAGGTCGCGAGGTCGCAGGTCCGACGGACCTCCCGGCAGGGCGCGTTCATCCGTCACTTCGGTTCGCCAGGCAAGCTCAGAGCCGTTGGCCTCCACGACACCGGACTTGGCGCCGAGCGGCGGATACCCGCAGCACAATACGTCCGCCATCTTCTCCTGGGCCAGGAGCACAGCCTGCGCGATGACCTGGGCCTTGTCCGCCGTTCTGAGGCTGACCAGATGGAGTTGCAGCAGCCCCAGCAAGGCAGTCGAGACGATTGCCAGGGCGGCTATCACTTCAATGAGAGTGAATCCCTTCGGTCCGTTGGATCTCATGGCTATTCACAAGGCGCCGGCAGACTCGGTATATGGCGGCCGCCTGCTCAGCTTTCGATATTCCAGCTTTCGATATCGGCGTCGTCCTCGGCTCCTCCGTCCTCACCATCCTTGCCGTAGGACTCTATATCGTAGTCCTTACTATGGACCCCCGGGCTGATGTAGACGTAGCGACTGCCCCACGGGTCCGTCGGCACGCGCTCGAGGTAGCCGTCGCGGTCATACCGGTCGATCCCCGGATTGGTGACCAGGGCCTGGAGACCTTCGGAGGTGCTCGGGAAGCGGCCCGTGTCGGTCTTAAAAAGGCCGAGGGCCGACTGGATGCTGCGGATGTCCACCTTCGCCTTGGTCCGCCTCGCCTGCTCGGGCTTGCTCAGGACCTTCGGCATCACCATGGTGGCCAGCAGACCGAGAATGACCACGACGATCATCAGTTCGATGAGCGTGAAGCCGGTACGATTTCTTCGGTTATGTGCAGGATGGATACTCATATTGTTTGCCTCCTCACAAGGCCTGGTTGATTTCGAAGATCGGCAACAGGACTGCGAGCACGATGAAGGCGACGACGCCTCCCATGACCAGCAGGATGACCGGTTCGAGCAGCGAGGTCAGCGTGCGGACGGACGTCTCGACCTCGGCGTCGTACATCTCGGCGATGTCGATCAGCCCGTCCTCGATGTTCCCGGACATCTGGCCGGTCGCGATCAGGTGGTAGACGACGGGTGGGAACATGCCGGTCGTTCTGACGGCGTTCGCGATGCTCTCGCCTTTATGAACGGAATTCTTGATGGCGTTCATGGCATCCGCGATCAGACTGTTCTGGATGACGCGCTGCGTAATCTCCATGGCGGTGATGACGGGAATGCCGCTCTTCATCAGCGTTCCCAGCGTTCGGGTCAGCCGTGCCAGCTCCAGCCGGAACAGCAG
Source organism: uncultured Phycisphaerae bacterium (assembly GCA_965603505.1). Taxonomy (GTDB): domain Bacteria; phylum Planctomycetota; class Phycisphaerae; order Sedimentisphaerales; family Anaerobacaceae; genus PLanc-01. The sequence continues at coordinate 13,530 of CBFDDG010000010.1, forward strand.
CGTTCCGAACAGTGGCAACCGGAGCGTGATGCGGTCCGCCCAGATCTTCCCCTCCCGACTCTTGTAGAGAAAGACGACCCCAATGACGGCCGCACAGAACAGGCCGATGATGACGATCATATATGTTTGCATGAAATGGCTGACGGCGATCAGGAATCGGGTGGGCCACGGAAGCTCCTGGTTCATTTCGATGAACAAGCGCGTGATGCCGGGGACCACGTACGAGATCAGGAACGTGACGACGGCCACGGCAACGAGCGCCATTGCCGCAGGGTACGTGACGGCGGCCTTGACCCGGCCGACAAGCTGGACGCGCTTCTCCAGGATATCCGCGATGCGGGACAGTACTTCTTCGAGCGCGCCGGTGCTTTCCCCGGCGGAAACCATGCTGATGAACAGCGGCGAGAACAGGCCGGGGTGTTGCCGCAGGGCGTTCGCCAGGCTGCCGCCTTCATTCACGTCATCCCGCACCCGCTCGATCACGTCCGCCAGCGGCTTTTTTAAGAGTTTTCGCGATAGGGTCTTTGCGTCCGTCGGACACCGCAGTTGCTCCACGATGGCCGATAGCGCCGGCACCAGGGGCATCCCCGCATGGAGCAGGGCGGATAACTGGCGGGCCAGTCGGCAGAGCTCTTTCGTGTTGGCCCTGCGAAAGACCTCGATGCCCGGCCTCTTCGGCGCAGTGGGCCGTTCTTCCTGACGGTGAGACGCAAGCTCGTCCATCTCCACGTCGTTCAGCAGCGGCGAGTCAAGCATGGGCATTTCAGCTCACCTCCCTGCCGATTTGTACGCTGTCCTGCGTGACGCGATAGACCTCTTCCAGGGTGGTCATGCCGGCCAGGGCCCTGTGCAGCCCGTATTGCCGCAACGTCACCATGCCTTTTCCAATGGCCGCCTTCTTGATCAGGTGCGACCCTTGCCGCCGAACGATCAGGTCTCTGATGTGGTCATCGACGAGCAGCAGTTCAAAGATCGCCGTCCTGCCCAGGTAGCCCGTCTCCAGGCACTTCGGACAGCCGGCTCCCTTGTAGAGTTTTGCGAAACCTCTGGCCACTTTCCGCAACTCACTCCACGAGACCGTTCCATCCTCGGGATCGTACGGTTGCTTGCACTCGGGGCAGATCACCCGCACGAGACGCTGCGCTATGACGCCGACGATCGTGGATGAGATAAGGTACGGCTCGATCTCCATGTCGATCAGTCGGGTGACGGCCGAGGCGGCATCGTTCGTGTGCAGAGTGCTGAGCACAAGGTGGCCGGTCAGCGAGGCCTGGATCGCAATCTCCGCCGTCTCACGGTCGCGGATTTCGCCGATCATGATGATGTCGGGGTCCTGCCGGAGGATATGCCTCAGGCAGTTGGCGAACGTGAGATTGATCTTGGGCCGGATCTGCATCTGCCCGATCCCGGGCAGTTGATATTCGACCGGATCCTCCACGGTCAGGATGTTGCGCTCCTGGCTGTTGAGTTCATTGAGGGCGGCGTACAGAGTCGTGGTCTTGCCGCTGCCGGTCGGTCCCGTCAGCAGAACGATGCCGTGAGAGATCCCGATCAGGCCGCGGAAGGTCTTCAGCGTTTGCGTGCCAAATCCGATGTCCTCCAGTTTCAAGTCTCCCCGGCCCTTGTCGAGGAGCCTGAGCACGACCCTCTCGCCGCCGGCGGTCGGGATCACGGACACACGGATGTCCACGAGTCCGTCGCCGATGCTGACGCGGCTTTGGCCGTCCTGGGGCAACCGGTGCTCGGCGATGTTCAGGTTGGCCATGATCTTCAGCCGGGAGAGAATCGGGCCGATCTGGCGTTTCGGAAGGGTCAGGACGTTGCGCAGGACGCCGTCCACGCGGTACCGCACCTTCACTTCCTGCTCGTAGGGCTCGATGTGGATGTCACTGGCCCGGCTGTGGACCGCGTGAAAGAGGATCTTGTTGACCAGCTTGATCGCGGGGGCTTTGTCGGCAATGTTGAGCAGGTCCTCCGCCTGGGTCTGGACCGTGCTGGAGACATCAGGCGTGTTTTGTGGCTCGCCCGGTTTCCCCTCCGGGCGGTCGGGGCTGAGGTAATTGACCTCTTCACCCGGACCGAGATAGTAGCACCGGCTGATCGCCTGCTCGATCTCGGCGGCCGGACAAATGACGCGCCGGCACGGCTGGCCCAGAATGCTCACGATGGCGTCGTAGGCCTCGACGTTCAACGGGTCGGCCAGGGCAATCGCCGGCTCCCCTTTATCGAGGAGGATCGGGATCGCACGTTGTTTCTTGAGGAACTCCAGCGGCAGTTTCCGCATCAGCTCCGAGCTCAGTTGCTCCGGCGGAATCTTCTGAAGCTGTCGCTTGTTTGTCTGCTCGCACAATTCCGGGCTCACCTGTTGGCCTCCTCGCACGCGATCGAAGGGTCGATTGACCTGTGGTTCGCTGTCAGCGGTTTGCCTCAAGAGCCGGACTCATTTCATTCCGTTTCTGCTCCGTCATCTCCAGCAGGTCCTCCTGGCTGGACATCACGTGCGGTGTGATGAACAGCAGAAGATTGGTCTTCTGGAAACGGTCACGCTCCGACCGGAACAGCGCCCCAATGAGGGGCAGGTCTCCCACCAGAGGGACCTTCTTGACGGTGTGAATCTTGTCGTCGCGAATCAGGCCGCCGATCACGACCGTCGCGCCGCTGCCCATGGTAACGACCGTCTGGGCGGTCCGCTTGGCCGTGGTCGGCGTATCCAGCGATAGGGTCGTCACGTCCTCGATCAGCTTGGTGAACTCGCTGTCGATTTCGAGCCGGATGAGCCCGCCCTGACTGACGTGCGGCGTGATCTCCAGCGTAATGCCTACGTCCTTATACTCGAAGCTCTTGATCACTGTCGGGGCAAAGGGATCCGTCTCAGTGATTCTCGATTCCGTCACAAACGGCCGATTCTCGCCGACGATGATCTTCGCCTTGCGGTGGTTGGAGGTCAGGATGTGCGGCGTCGACAGGATATTGACACCGGACTGCTTCTCCAGCGCCTGGAGAATGGCCCCTATCTTGACGTCTCCATTGGCGGCTTGCCAGGCACCGACGACGAGTCCTTCCGCCGTTCCACTGAGGAAGTTCACCCGCGTCCCAAGATTGGTCAGGCCGAATCCTCGCACGCTGTTCGTAACCGCGTCGTCGAGCGTGGCCCAGTCGATCCCGATTTCCCGGAGTGATTCTTCGCTCACCTCGAGAATCAGCATTTCGACGAGCACCTGCTCGCGGACGATGTCGAGCTTCTCGACAATCTGAGAGACCACCTCGAAGTCCGGCGGCGAGGCGACGATCACCAGCGCGTTGGTGCTCGCGTCCGGCGTCACCTGAATCTGCTGAGCGGACTCCACGGCGCCGGTGAGTCTCATGCTCGTTAGGGCGTCCTCAAGAGATCGCGCAACGTCGTTGGCGTCCGCGTTCTTGAGATAAGTCACGTGGACGTTGTTCATCCCTACCGGTCTCTGGATGTCGAGTTCTTCGACCAGTCTCGTGACGGTGTCGACATCCTGTTCGCTGGCAATGACGATGAGGGAGTTCGTTCGAGTGTCCGGCAGGATCCTGGTGCGATTCTCCGCGACGGCCGGGCCGCGAGCTCGGCCTCCCTGAGGAACCGCACTGCCGTTCTTCTCCAGAATGCGCATCACCTGCTCACTCAAGACCTGCGCCGAGGCAAACCTCAGGGGAAAGAGCACGACTTTCTCCTTGGAGCCCTCGACGTCGAGTTGCCGGAGCACCTGGGCGATGTGATGGATGTTCGCCGAGGTATCCGTGATCATGAGCGAATTGGTCCTCGGGTAGGTCGCCATCTGGGACCCCGCGGACAGAACCGGCTCGATGATCTGGCTCATCTCGACGGCGTCGGCGTACTTCAACGGGATGATCTGGGTCACGATGACGTCCGTCCTTGGAATGTAGGCCGGGTCGGCGCCGATGCGCACCTGCAGGTGGTTCCGGGCCGCCTCGGCCTTGGGGACCACCTTGACGGCGCTATCCATCTCGATCGTGGCGTAGCCGTGCACGTCCAGAATGGACTGTAGGAATGCGTAGATATCGCCCAATCGAATGGGGGTTGGCGACATGACGGTGACCGTGCCGGCTACGCTCTCGTGCGGGATGAAGTTGATGCCGGTGATCTCGCCGATGGTCTTCAGCACGGTCCGTATGTCCACGTTGTCGAAATTGACCGACACCAGTTCGTCGGCCATTCCCGGCCGCAGCAGAGGCATATCGACCTGTTGGGCCTTCTCAACCAGCGGGGCGGCCGGCTCTTGACCGGTGGCCGGCTTCTGTTCGGTCGGCGGCTCAGATGTCGTTCGAGTCAGTGGAACCTCGACCGGACTGACGGGTTCCGTCTGGCTCAGCCAATGCTTCGAGGCGCCGTTCTCCGGAAACTCCGAAAGCGAATGAACCTCCGGTGCCGTCGGGGCCGGGGCTTGCTCGGGGGAGACTCTCTCCGGCCCTGTTTGTGCCAGTATCCGGTCGGCATTCGGAGCTTGGTCCGCCTTGCCGGTCTGCTCGCTTGTCAATTGAACCTCGCCTGCCTGGCTGTCCGCATTGGCTTGCGGCGGAGTCTCGCAACCTGTCAGGATTGCGAATCCCAAGCATAGCGTCAGGGCAAGTGTGACCTGAACTCGCACTCGCCGGCCGTTCCTGGCACGACCATCATTTCGGGATTGCATCGTGATGCGATATTGTAGTGTTTCCAAGGTGCCCTCCATCCTGTCATATCTCGAACGACAGGTCTTTGCTCTTGCCGTCGCGCAGCAGTTGAATGTCCACTCTCGGCTGGGTCTTCGCCTTCATGAGGACCTGGAAGGCCTTCTGCTTGCTGGTCAACTGCTGCCCGTTGATGGTTCGAATGACATCCCCGTTTTTCAGGCCGAACATCTCGGCCAGGGGCACTTTCTCAAGTCCGGAGATCCTCAGTCCCTGCGTGCGATTGTTCTTCCTGTATGGCTCGATCGTGACGTTGTGGAAGACCTCTTCCACATAACCGGCCTGTGTGGAAAGCGGCGTGGGGCCTCCCGTGACCGGTGCGGTTTGTGCTATGGCTCGCTGTTGCTCTCTCCCGGAAGCGCCCCTGTCGTCGTTGCCTGCACCGGTATGCAGCCTCAGAACCAGATGTCGGCCCTGATGTCGCAGGATGACGGCGTCGCGTTGAATGGCGTCGACGGTTGCCGAGGCGACGACATCCCCGATTCGATAAGTGCCGATCGTCTTGTCGCTGGTGTTCTGGATGATGGCGCGGGACGCCGCCGGCCCGCCGGCAATGGCCCCCATCAGTTTCAGGCCCAGCTCCTCCGCCGAGGCCATGGAGTCGAAGGCCGACCGGCTTGCGTTCGCCTGCGGATAGGCGATGCCGTCCGTCCCGGTGAACAGGTTTCTCCGGACGATTTCCAAATAGTCCGAGCGGCTCTGATCTTCTGGCAACGCAGCTTGGCCGTCATGGGTTCGCTCATCTCCGCGGACCGCACTCGGATCGAACGCCTCACCGGGGTGCAGACGTGTGGAGATCGCCTTGACACCGGCGTACGCCAGTACCACGACGAGGAAAGCCTTGGCGAACCACAAGAGCTTCACGTACTGTTTCTCATCCATTTTCTTCCCCGTCAAACCACACTTTTTCCCTGTGTTTCATCGTCCTGCGGAGGTTTGCACTTAATCGGGCGGGATCGGAATGAACGGCTTTGTGACGGATCCCTGCTGATATCATCCGAAGGTGTTGGTTATCGGGCCGTGTGCATCGGTTGCCTCGCGAAAGCCCGATAAGCTCGCTTCTCCAATCGGCTATGTCAACGTTGCCGCCATGACGCCATAGCTGATGTTGGCCAGACCGTGGAATACGATGGGGGCCAGCAGCGACCGCGTCCGGAGGAACAGCCAGGCCAGGAGAAGGCCGGGCAGGAAGGTCAGGGCCGATGTTATCTGACCCTGAACGACCACATGGGCGACCGCGAAGCAGGCGGCGGAGACCAAAACCACGATGTACGGCTGCGCGGTCAAGGGCAGCCGGCGCACTCGGCCCAGCAGCCTCATCGTATTGGCCTGGACATATCCACGGAAGAACACTTCTTCAGCGACTGCCACGTATAAGAACTGGTGCAGCGACCATGTGAGCCAGTTCTGCTGCTGTGCGATCACCGGCCGCAGCGGGGCCGGCAGATGAAGAGATCGCAGCAGTTGCAAGCCGAAAAAAACCGCGGGGAATGCGTAGAGACACACGCAAAACACCGTTCCGAGGGCAGGGCCGATGTGCTCGGCATCAAGACCGACGCGGGGAAACTCTCGCTTCTCGATCCACGCAGGGAGCAGCGCCGCGGCGATCAGGAGGCTCGGAAGGACATACGGTAGTTGATCCGAGAAACGCCACACGGTGAGAAGCCTGAGGGTCACCATCGTCGCGGTCGCGACCAGGGCGGTCTCTGCCGCCAGTCGGATCGGATGCTCCACAGGTCGTTCGCAGAGAGACGGCGCTGCCGGCCTCAAGGGCAAGCTTGAGGCGGCAACGCCGCGCAGACCACATAGGTAATTCACGAGAGCGTTCATGCCTCGGTGTCGTTCCGAGCTTTCTTGCTGTCTCTACGCCTGATCACGGCCATCACGACGGCCACGATAGCGTAGGGCACGAGCAGTTGCCCGGGTGAGCCGCTGCCGGTCGCCGAGATGGAGCACCCGCCGCCCCCACCGCCACTGTCTGTCGTGCCGACGTCGGTATCGCCGCCCACCACGTAGAACGGCGTAAAGTGCGTCGTCTTGAATCGTAGGGCATTCAGATTGGAGGAGAGAACCACGTTCTCGACTTCCGTGATGCCCTGCTGGCTCAGCGCGCCCGTCAGGGAGTCGTACCAATAGGGCCTGGCGTTGCCGCCTCCGTCGGAGAAGCGGTATGGGATCGTTACGGTTACCGGCTGATCGAAGTCGATGCCGCTCGGCCCGAAGTCGTAACTCCCCAGACAATCGACCGGTGAAATCGGAGGATTGAGGATCTTTGAGATCATGATGCGCACGTTCGTCCGGCATGCGCCGGGCGGTACGACGATGGAGACATCCTCGGGTGCCCGAATCGCGCTCGGGTCGATGCCGATGACCGCCCCTTCGGAGGCCACGACGATCTTCGAGTCCAGCGGAACGGGATCGATGAACGTTGTCGCGGCGTAGTAGATTTCCGTCGCGCTGTCTCGATCGTCGGTCCAGACGACATAGGGATGGTCGTAGATGTCCACGCCGACGGCGGGCTCGCTTTGATTGGCGCTGGTGGCGTCATCGGCGATAAGGACATTCGTATTGGCCGTTCCTGAACTCAAGTCGGCGAAGTACAGGTCTGTGTCCGTGCCGTAGGTGCCCACGTGGCGCGCATCCCGCCAGCAGGCGAACACACTCTGACTGCCCCCACACGCAATGGACGGCGCCGTCTGATCGGCGCCCGAGGTGTCATCGATGATGCTCACGCCGGCCAGAGGATTGCCCGGCAGGCCGTCGGAGCTGGCATAGAGGATATCGTTGTTGCCGGAGGCGCTGTCCACCCAGAGCAGATGGAGCGTGGACGTGCCCGGCTCAGCGGCCACGGCCGGATCGCTCTGATCGCCGGCGCCGGCCACGAACGACGCTTCCGTCCATCCTCCGCTGCCGAGAACGGCCCCGTAGACGTCCGCTTGCCCGGCTCTCATGTCCGTCCAGACGACGCAGGCCCTGTCTTGTCCGTCGACGGCTATATCGGGCTTCAGTTGGTCCGCCAGATCGCTTGTGACCTGTGCTACGTCGCAGACGGCGAACGCATTCACGGAGCGGGCCACGTAGATGTCCTGATTGCCGTTGCGATTGTCCTGCCACGCCACATAGACGCTCCCGGATGACTGATGATCCGTTGCGATGGCGGGGAAGATCTCATTGTCGTTGGAATCCGCAACGCGCACTTCTCTCGAGAACCTCTCCCCATCCGAGCAGATTGATGCGAAGATATCCCAGTGGCCCTGCCGGTTGTCCTGCCAGACCACGTACACGGAGCCATCGGCGCCCACGGCGAGATCCGGATTGCACTGGTCCCCGGAGTCCATAGTCAGTTGCATGGGCACCCCGAAGGTGTCCGCACCGGCAGATCGTTTGGCGGCGTAGATATCCCTGCTGTTCTCCGGGCCGGAGTGCCATGCCGCCCAGATATTGCCGGCGTCGTCGCTTGCCGTGACAGGCCCGTTCTTGTCCGGCGCCCCGACGCTCTGGCTGACCGGCTGGTTACTGCCGAACACACGCATCTCGGTGACGAACGAATACGTGTACTCATTCATCGTATTGCCGGCCAGGTCGGCTGCATTGACCCTCACGGTGGCCGTGTGATCGAACTCGAACATCCCGTGGTGCTGATAGGTGAACTTGTAGTCGTTCTTCGTGCCGGATCGGCTGCACTGCCCGTGCTCGCTCGTGTGGCCGTCCGTGTTCCCCTGGTATACAATCACATCGTCGACGGCAATCGTAACGGATTCTGCGTTTACGCCTGCGCCCGCGTCGGTGACGTGGAGCGTCACCAGATTGTTCAGGGGCACTTGGATCTCGTCCGGGACCGGCGCACACCGGGCCACAGCCGGAGGCGCCTCATCTGGGGCCAGCGCTGCGACCAGCACGGTCATGGTCTTTGAGTCGGCAAGCTCACCATCACTGACGGTAAACGTGATTTCGTACGAGCCGGCTTCGCCGTAGCCGGGCGTCCAACTGAACGTCTGGCCGGTGAGGTTTGCATTGCTGGGGAGTCCGCCGGCCGAATACACCAGGTTGTCGCCGTCAGGGTCCGTCCCGGAGACGGTGAAGCTCAGCATATCCGTCGCGTCCACTGACCTGTCGCCAACGGCCGCGAGAGCGGGGGGCCTGTTGACGTTCGTCACGGATAAAGTGACGGTTTGTGAATCCTGGGCGCGGCCGTCGCTGGCCACGAACGTCACGTCGTAGCTGCCTGCCTGACTGTACGAGGGCGTCCAACTGAAGGTCCGTCCCGTGAGATGGGCTCCACTCGGCGCATCGGTGAGTGAGTAGCTGATGGCATCCCCCTCGGCATCCGTGGCATTGATGGAGAAGGTCAACGGCTCGTTCTCGCTGACGGATTGACTCCCGATGGCCGCCAGGATGGGAGCGGTATTCGGCCTTTGCACGACGATCGTGACGGTTTTCGAATTTTGTGTTGTACCGTCGCTGGCCGTGAACGTCACCTGATAACTGCCCAACTGGTCGGAGGCAGGCGTCCAGGTAAACTCTTGACTGGAAAATGTGGCTCCGCTCGGCAGGCTGCTGACCGAGAGCGTTACAGGATCGCCATCCGGGTCATTGGCCGTGACGGGGAAAGTCAGTAGCTCATTGATGGTCACCGAATGATCGCTGATCGGCTCCAGCACCGGCCCGCGGTTCACGGGGCCGCCGGATCCGTACTCGTACGGCCCAATATCGGGCACGGCGTCTCGCGCGGTGCCCGCGACATCCAGAGTGAAGTCGAAATCGGGAAAGACGTCTTTGGGAAGGTAAGCGTCGATCACCGTACCGGCGTTGATCGCGGGGCTGCCGTCCGCCAGCCGGTAGTCGTGGTTGGCCGCATCGACGAACAGAGTGCTCAGTGCCTTGCAGACGGACTCTCCCTCAGCGAGGCTCCAGCCGGACCGCGATGTTTGGTTCCAGTTAAGGGCCGTATAGATGTTGTGACTGCGAGTGCCGCCGCCTCCACCTGCCAGGAAGTTGTTCTTGACAATGTAGGTCGGCCCACTCGTGAGGGAGAGACCGTTCGTGACATCGGGTTCTCCGAGTATGGCGTTGTTCAGAATCGCTACCGTTCCGGTGCAGCCTCCCCAATTCGCGACTATCGAAGTTGCCGACCCATGGAAGATGTTGTTGAAGATCGTCAAGTTTGATGATGTGCTGAAGGTGAACGCATGCGATGCCTCCGTGACGACATTGTAGGCGACCAGGACGTCCTTGGCGTTCTGGTAGACCGCGATCCCGTTGGCGTGTACGCCGCCGCCACCCACGCGATTGGCGATAATCTGCGTCTTGGAACATCCCGGGGTGTAGATGTTCGTCCTGGTCGTACTCGAGGTCTGGTTGGCCTTGACAAGGCCCCGCTCGGCGCTGCTGAAGAGGATCCCGAAGCCGCCTTGAATATCATAGACGTTGTTGTTCTCGATGATATCGCCGTTTCCCTCGTGGGTCCAGATCCCTGCCTTCCCTCTGTTGTTGTAGATTCGGCAGTTTCTGATGATCGTCCCCGTGTGGCCCGTGGCGTACGAACAGATGATGCCACCCGTGGAACGGGTTTCGTCTCCCGCAAAGCCCCTGATCGCAAGACCATCGATTGTAAGATAGTTTCCGCAGCCGGTCCCGAAATAGACGCCTACACTTGATACTGATATTGCAACACTCTGCTCGAGATGATCGGTGGCTCTCGGCCACAGATAGACTGTGTATTGGCCGTTGGTGGGTACAGGGTTGACGTAGTATTCCCCCGGCTTATCGACGATGTGGGGGTGATTGACGATGGAATAAGCGTCAGGCGAGGAGGCGGTGTTTATCAGGTCCGCCGAAAGAGGAGCCTCGAAGGTGATTCTCCCTTGATTCTGATCGAAGTCGGCGATCGTATTGTTGAGAACGATATTGTTTGCGGCGTGAGACCAGATTCGAATCATGGCCCCGTTCCAGTAGTCGCTCGGCTGGTTCAGTCGGGCCGGATCCCACAGGTAATTCCTCTGCGCCCAGTTGCGGCTGTCGCTGAGACTGGCGTACTCACTGACCTTGTCGAAAACGATCCCGCTTTGGTCGGGAAAGGATGCCATTTGGAGCAGTTCGCCGTTCTCGAGCATCATAACGTTCTTCAGGTCGAGGGAGTCGGCGGTGATCTGGGCCCTGTAGATATTGGCGTAGTGTGGGTTTCCGACGCCAAGGACAGATAGCCCGGGCTCATTGACAGTGCATTGTGTCCAGCCCGTGATCGCCCTGGTGCCCTCCAGCACCGGCGTTTCATCCGGATAGGCCTGGATCGTGATTCTCTGGTCGGCCGTGCCGTTGACGTTGATGGTGATCGATTCTCTGTAGACACCGCCTCGGACCAGTACGGTATCACCCGGCTGGAGTGAGGCGACGGCCTTGCGGACCGTTGCCCAGGGAGCCTCGACCGTCCCGGGGCTGTCATCATCATCCCCGGCGGCATCGACATAGTACGTCGCGGCCGTGGCGGATGCTGCCACTGCCGTAGTAAGGACGAACGCGATGCTTAAGAGCGATAGCCAAGTGCGCACCAACGCAAGATGGCGACGATGATCCCGGCAAGACCGGGACAGTTGTCCAGTAAGAACCATGTGTTCCCCCATAAGCTACCTAGGCC